>NZ_QTMC01000010.1:0-2944 GCF_003602965.1 Bacteroides sp. AF25-5LB | reverse complement strand
CCAGCAGTCCGGAAACGCTCATGCCACGCCTGCCGAGCCTGCGGACGACGGCGTCCAGTTCGTCCCTCACATCCTCACTGACGAACACCGTCTTGCGGTTCCTGATCTTCGGGACGGTGAGGTACGTTTCCCGGTACTCCTCCAGCGAGGCCCTGCGCTGCCTGCCGCTCGTCCTTCTTCTCACGGGGTCTTCCGGTTCCGCCGGGGTGTCCTTTCTTACCGTCTCCCCGGACACCTCCTCCGCATCAGTCCCGGATGGAATCACCGGTTCCGCATCCGTACCGGTGGATTCCCCCGGACCGGGTTCCATCATGAGCCTTTCCCACCACTCGTCGTGGCCGGGTCCGGGACTACAGCCGTTCTTTCTGTCTGCGGTTTCGGATGCCGCCGTTTTCTTTCCTCTTGGTATTTCAGTCGGTTCACTTTTCATTGTACATGGATTTTAGATGGTTGATACTGTGGGCACGGTCTACCCGTTTGCCCGGTTGTCGGAAGCAAATAAAACGATAATAACAAGTGCTGTGAAACGGACAGGTCCGATTGGCGGGGTTTGCCGTGTTATTCATATTGTTGGATCAGTCTGACGGTGATGACTTCACAAATATACGCACTGGAAATTTCCCACTCTTCGGGAACGGATCTGAACGTCTGTTTACTAAAAGCAAATGAATGTAAAATCCGATTTCCATGACATCTGACGACATATAATGACATCTGATGAAGGGGCGGAACCATATCCGGGAACAATCATTTACTTTGCGGATGAAATAAATACGCATATGGTGTCAAAGGTAGTCATCCTCTTGAAATTCAGGATGTTCCGCCGGGATTCACTAAATTGCGGCACGGAATCCGGATCCGAAAAGAGAATGAAACAGATGTCAAACCTGAAATTACATTGATTATGGAATAGTGAACATTGAGGCAAGGACCTTCGAGGCGATACTCTCGGCCTTCCGGACGTTCGCGGACCGGCTGGACACCCTCTGCCGGCTGTACGGTGACATGGAGGAAAAGAAATGGCTGGACAACCAGGAGGTGTGCCTGCTGCTGAAGGTCAGCCCGAGAACCCTGCAGACCCTGCGTGAAAACGGCACGCTGGCATACACACAGATCTGCCACAAGACATATTACAAGCCCGGGGATGTGGAAAGCATCATCCAGATAGTGGAGGAGCGCCGCAAACGGGCTGAAAGCATGGGAAGGTCGATCTGAAAGGCCATGAAAAACGAATGTCGAACAAAAAAAGATCAAGTCATGATGAACACCGATAACCGTCTGCTCACCCGTGAGAGCAGCGAGCATATAAGAGAGTTCTTCTCCACCGTCGAACGTCTCTCCGTTTCCATGGAGCGTCTCTTTGCCGGCAGGTCACCGGCGATGGCGGGCGAGAACTTCTATACGGACCGCGAACTGGCTGAAAAGCTGAAAGTGAGCCGCCGCAGCCTGCAACAGTACCGTGACAGCGGCCTGCTTGCCTTCACCCGGCTGGGCGGCAAGATACTGTACCGTTCCTCCGACATCGAGAAGCTGCTTGACGGCTGCTACAGGGAGGTGAGAACCAGACCGGAGGGACTTTAGGAAAGTTCCGTACGGGATCGTGAATGAAGGGGCGGGCGGTTGTCATACCGGCCGTCCCTTCGTTTTCTTTCCACCGGATGAACGACTTTGATTTGTTCATAAAGTATTTATAAACAGAGCATTTCCTTTATGAATTATGATCCGCTGACAACATTGGCATAACATGGTGGGACATGGAAACATTTTTCCGATATGGCAATAAGATACGGGGATTCCATTATAAAAAAAGACCCTTATTTTATTATGTCATTATGTTATTCTGAAATTGGGGCGGGCCGTTCGTGTACCGGTGGGACGATCCGTTCCCGTAATGGCGGCACATTCCGTACTGGTATCATTATCCTCCGGCAATGCCGTTTCCCGGTCTTTTCGGAGTGACCTTATGCCGGCCGGTGACAACCGCATGTCCGTGTGTAAACATGGCGGCGCATAAAAACAGGCACATCCTCCGGGCTCCTGTCCCGTCGGATGCGCCTGTCTCCGTTATGTCATATACAGCCGGACTCCTCCGGCCATACCTTTATCTGAGTATCGGGTTCGAGAGCAGTATCTTGTAATAGGCCACCCCGCCAATCTCTACCGGCATCCTGCCATCATGAACTGCACGCTCTTCCTCTCCACCTTCGCCTGCCACATGAGTCTCTGCACGATAAACCCCGCCGAGAACCTTGCGCATCTTTTGTCCTTCCAGACGATGCCCCCCTCGCTGTCATCGGCCCGGCAGATGTACCAGTCATCCGTCTCGTCGTCGTGGGCGAAGTTCACCCGTCCGCCGCCGAGAATTCCCAATTCGCTTGACATCGTCTTTGACAGATAGACAGTCCCCCTGCTGTCAAGGTTGATGGTCCGCTTACCCTTGTATGTGACTTCCTGCGGACGGGAGTTTTCCCTGTTGTATACTATCAGTGCCATAATTGTCTTTCTTTTATCGGTTGAACTGTTTTCGTTTTTTTTCAATACATGAAGCTTTCCACCGCCAGCATCCGGCTTTTCCATGCGAAACCGCTGTGGGTACGTACCGCGTCCACTATCCTGCATACTTTCTGCGATATGGCCGATGCCGATACGCCCATGCATTCCGCCAGTGCCTTGAACGAGAATTGCGCCTCATAGAACCTGAGCATGAACATCCGGTACTCCTCGTAGGAGAACTTCTGCCTTACGAAACGCAGTATGTCCTTAACCAGCCTCTCGCACCCGTTCAGGTCGTCCTCGGAAAGGAATTTTGCCTCCTCGCCACATCGGAGAAAGAAATCATCTTCAGGGTGTGCATACCGGTTCTCCCTTTTAATCTTTACCAGGGTCGCCTTTTTGTAGCATCCGATGAAATACGCGTCATAGTCCGTTATGTCCTTTCCGGGAA
>NZ_QTMC01000001.1:374976-506770 GCF_003602965.1 Bacteroides sp. AF25-5LB | reverse complement strand
TTTTGTTGCTCAGGTACTTAAAAAAAATATTTTATAATAGTGTTGCGGAATTAAGGTTAATTAAAAAAGCTGTCGGCACAAGGCTCTACTCTATGGCCAACAGCTTTAATCACAGTAAACTTAAAAAACGTATCACTATGATGTTAAAAGAAAAATCAAGTCCGTGGGCACGTTTGAAGTATCTTTATGTACTTCCGGTAGCTGCTATTGCAGTAACAGCTTTTGCCCGTCCCGAAGTCTCCAATAAAGTGGAGGAGATTTCAAGCGTCAAAGTTAACGATTTGGCTGCAATTGTAGAAACAAAAATGACGGAAAGTGTAGGAGACACAATGAAACCTGCTGATGTGAAGTATGTACCGACGGAAGTCCGCAAGCAGTTGAAGGGGACTCCGGTCTTTGAAGTGGTAGAGGAGATGCCGGAATTTCCTGGAGGTGGAATGAGTGCTCTTATGAGTTATCTGAAAGACAATATGCGCTATCCGGCATCTGCCAAAGAGAAAGGTACGCAAGGGCGTGTGACTGTCCAATTTGTGGTGGATAAAGATGGAAGTATCAAGGAACCGAAACTTCTCCGTTCTGTAGATAAGGATATGGATGCTGAAGCGTTGCGTTTGATAAGTAATATGCCGAAGTGGAAACCAGGGAGACAGAAGGGGCAGCCGGTGGCGGTGAAATATACGGTTCCGGTGATGTTCAGTTTGGATGATGACAAACTTGAGAAAACTTCTTCTGCCAATGGTATTACAGTTGAAGGATATGCAGGTAATGGGAAAGAACCACTGTATATTGTGGATGGAAAAGAGGTGACACCATCTGTCATGAGTGCATTGGATCCTGATAAGATAGAGCGTGTAACGGTTTTGAAAGATAAATCTGCCACGGAATTATATGGAGAAAAGGGAAAGAATGGTGTTCTTTTGATAACCCTGAAACAAGGAACTCCAGGTATAGTTATCCGTCGGGATAAAGAGGTGACAGAGAACGCTAAAGTACAGCATAACGGTAGTCTTGATTTAACGAAGACTATTTATATTGATGGAGAAAAGGTTGATTTGGGTACTAAAACTATCGATGATTTAATACCTGCGGAGAATATTGAGAGCATTGAGGTGAAGAAAGAGGCAGGTGGAAAAGGTGAGATTTACATTGCTACTAAAAAAACTAAAGCTGTAGAAAAGACTTCCGTTCAAGGTAATATGAAAGTGGAAGGCAAAGTGGTGGATGAGCAGGGCGAGCCTATTATTGGTGCGGCTGTTCTGATAGAAGGTACCACTACGGGAAGCGTTACCGATGTCAATGGTAATTTTGTCCTTTCTGTTCCTTCTAAGGATGCTGTATTGGTTGCTTCGTATATAGGCATGGCTACCAGCAAAGTGAAGGCGCAATCCAAGCTTACGATTACACTAAAAAATGAATAGTCTCTAACAACTATGACAAGTAAAATTCTTTCTTTGTTTCTAATTCTGATAGCTGTGGGGGCAGGACTTTGCTCTGCCCAGACAGCAGGTAAGAAATATTATTTAGTGGATGGCCTTTTCTTCGAAGGCATGCCACCTTGTGTGGATTCGGATAATGTAGCAGCCTACGTTATACATAAGGACGGCGTGGGACACGAGGTTACAGAACTTCGTTTGTGCAGGGATTTTGTGCTGCCTGAAGATGTGAGAAAATACGCTACTCCTGCTGAAGAGGTGTCTGGTGCGGAAGCCTTTTTGATGAGTTATCGTGGAGGGATAGGGCAGAAGCTCCCGATAGTCTCTGTCGTACGGACTCTGAAGACAGAGGAATGGATAGGTAAACCCTTTCCAGAGTTCAAAGTAAAAGATACCGCAGGGAAGGAGTGGACTAATACCGATGTAGTGGGCCGTCCTATGGTCTTGAACTTCTGGTATACCGGCTGTGGCCCTTGTATCCGTGAAATGCCGGAGCTGAACAAATGGATGGAAGTCTATCCTGATGTAACCTATCTTGCTACGACTTTTGACAGTGCTGCACAAATAAAGAAAATTGTAGAGAGCCGTCCTTTTCTCTTTACCCAGATAGCCGATGACTTGTTTTTCTTCGAGACCTTTCATGTGAGCGGTATGCCGGTCACTATACTGGTGGATAAGAAAGGTATTATCCGCCATATAGAACAAGGTACTGGAACTGCGAAACTTCGGTATATGCAGGATAAGTTGCAGAAACTTGTCAGCGAATAATTCTTTCTTGATGAATAGGGGATAAGGATTTCAGAGGATTTCTTTTGCTCTTTCACAGATTATCATACCTTTGCGAATATAAATCTAAGGAAGGGGAAGGTTATGATAAAACATCTTTTTTTAATATTGGGACTGCTTGCTGCGCTCACTCTTGCCGAGCCGGTTCTGGCTTGTACATCTGCCGTCGTTTCCGGAAAGGTTACTCTTGACGGCCGTCCGTTGCTATGGAAAAACCGTGATACGGACTATCTGCGAAATCATGTAGCTTATGTGAAAGGTGAGAAGTATGACTTCATTGCCGATGTGAATAGTGACAATTTCCCTGATTTGAAGGAGGCATGGGTCGGTACCAATTCCGCCGGCTTTGCCTTGATGAACACCCAATCCTACAATCTGGTGGAAGTGAAAGATGGGGAAGAACGGGGTGCCGCCAACGGGAGGATTATCTACCGTGCTTTGGAGGTTTGTGCCACGGTGGAGGACTTCTGCCATTTTCTTGATACCATCACCAAGCCCAGCCTGATAGAAGCCAATTTTGGCGTGATTGATGCCAAAGGCGGTGCCGCCATGTTTGAGGTGGATTACTATAAATATACGATGTATGATGCCAATGATCCGAAAGATGCTCCTTACGGTTACATTGCCCGTACGAACTTTTCTTTTGCCGGTGAGGTGAACCGGGGAGCGGGTTATGTACGCTATATGGAGGCAGACCGGGTATTGATGAAGGCTTCTGCAACGGGTGGGGTGACACCTCAGGGTATCTTCAATGACCTTTCACGTTCGTTCCGCAATTGCATGCTCGATATTGATTTGAGGAGCGGGAAGTTTAATCGCCCGCAAGGTTCCGGTTGGTTTGTCGACCAGGATTTTATTCCCCGTAACAGCACTTCTTGTTCCATTGTGGTGCAGGGCGTAAAACCGGGTGAGAAGGCGGAACTTACTACGATGTGGACAATGCTGGGATATTCTCCTACGGGCATTGCCGTGCCACTTTGGGTGAAGGATGCGGATAAATTTCTGCCTTCGATGGTATGTTGGGACAAGGCGTGTGCTGCCGCTCCGCTCAGTGATTGGTCACTCCGGCTTTCCAATAATGTCTTCTGTTACAATCAGGGGATGGGAACCAATCGTTATCTGAATTGGGAAAAACTGTACAATATGGAGAATAACGGCTATATGCAACAGCTTGTTCCGGTGGAGGCGGAGGTGTTTCGCCGTACATGCCCATTGTTGGACAGTTGGAGACAGCAAGGAAGCATTGATTCTCAAGAAATGCAGAAGCTTTATCAAGATGTGGAAGCACTTGTCCGAAAGGCTTATACGCCTTTGATGGAGCAATGACAGTATTCCAGTATTTCTCTTTCCTGCTCAGGGTGGAACCAGCGGATTTCCTCGTCCCGTTTGAACCAGGTCATTTGCTTACGGGAATAGATGCGTGAGTTCTGCTTTATCTTCTCAATGGCAAAGGGTAATGTCCATTCGCCGTCCAGGTACTTGAATATTTCTTTGTAGCCTACTGTATTTAGGGAATTTAGACTTTTATGCGGATAGACCATGCGCGCTTCTTCCACCAAACCCTCTTCCACCATTTGGTCCACCCGGCAGTTGATGCGTTCATAAAGCTCTTCCCGGTCACGCGTTAATCCTATTTTGATAATACGGAAGGGGCGTTCTTTCTTTTGTTGGGTGCGGAAGGAAGTGTAGGTCTTGCCCGTCATATAGCAGATTTCCAAAGCATGGACTACGCGTTTTGGGTTTTTCAAATCTACTATTTTGTAATATTCCGGGTCCAACAGCTTAAGTTCCGCACAAAGTCTTTCCAGACCTTCTGTTTCGTATTTGTACAGCATGAGTTGGCGTGTATCGGCATCTACGGTCGGAATGTCGTCAATGCCTTTACAGACTGCATCTACATACATCATTGAGCCTCCGGTCAGCAGTATGGTGTTATGCTTTGTAAACAAGTCTTCCAGCAGCTTCATTACTTCCGCTTCGTATTGGGCGGCACTGTAATAGTCTGTCAGCTTCAGGGTACCGACGAAGTGATGCTGTACCCGTTGCAGCTGCTCCGGTGTAGGGGCAGCCGTGCCTATCTTTAAATCTGCATAGAGTTGTCTCGAATCGGCCGAGACGATACAAGTATGGAAATGTTCTGCCAATCGGAGGCTTAATTCTGTTTTGCCTACTCCGGTGGGGCCGATAAGTACGATTAGGGTGTGCATGCGGGTATAAAATTTAGGCGCGAACCATAACAATCCGCGCCTTTCTGAAGGGGAATAATGTCTGTTTAATATTTCTCTTCTTCGAAGGAGTTCCCGGCTTCGTCCAAACCGCCGAAACCCTCTTTGTCGAAATCTTCCATATCGAAGTCTTGGTCGCCGTAAAAGTTTTCGTCCAAGTCCAGGGAGCCGCCGGCAGCTGCCATTTCTTCAAAGTCAACGGTCTGCTTGGGAGCTTCACCCGCTTTCTTGGTGCATTTGGCGCCTTTCATTTCTTTTCCGGTAATGATTTCAGAAAGCTCGATGAAGAAGCAGCGTTCAGTCATATAATCGAATACATAGAGAAGTTTCTGCTTCTCGTCTTCAACCAGTTCGCTCAGCTGGGTCTCTTTCATCACCCAACTGTCCATTTCCGGATTGTCGTCCATTTCTTCCAGCGTAATTTCCTTTTCTTTTTCCCAGTCATCATCGCAAATGAAGAAAGAAGTCATCTGGTCGTTGGTGTAGCCTGCCGACTTTAGAATCGCCTCATGGAAGTCATAAAAGGTAGCTTCCGGGTCTATCTGTATTTCTCTGACAAAATCGTCCACCTCATCAGAGATGATTGTAAATCTGTAGATCATGATGATTTATAATTTATGATTTCTGACTTCTGATTTTGTGTAAATCATACGTTTTTCATTTTCCTGCGGGGATAATGCCGCGGGCTGATTCACGTATAAAGTTTACGATATAGCTTATTTCCGGTGTCATTTCCATTTCATCCTCGATTTTCTTCAAGGCATCCGTATTGTTCAGGCCGCCTTGATAGATGATGCGATAGGCATCATGGATTTTCTCGATGGTCTCGTTGGAGAAGCCGCGTCGGCGTAACCCTACCACATTGATTCCCGCATAGCAGATAGGCTCGCGTCCGGCAATGATGTACGGCGGGATGTCCTTGCTGAAACGGCAGCCGCCCTGTATCATGCCGTAACCACCTACATGGCAGAATTGGTGCATCAGTACATTGGCGCTGATGATGGAATAATCGTCGATGACAATTTCACCCGCCATTTTTGTAGAGTTGCCAATGATACAGCCGTTGCCTATTAGGGCATCATGCGCCACGTGTACACTTTCCATCAAGAGATTGTTGTTGCCGACAATGGTTCTGCCTTTGGCAGCTGTACCGCGGTTGACAGTTACGTTTTCACGTATGATATTGTTGTCTCCGATTTCAGCAGTGCTTTCCTCCCCTCTGAACTTTAAATCCTGGGGAATGGCACCGATAACGGCTCCCGGGAAAATGGTGTTTCCATTGCCGATGCGTGCACCGTACAGAATGTTGGCGTTTGCCATAATCTTGTTGTTATCACCGATTACCACATTCTTGTCAATGAAAACAAAAGGAGCAATTTCTACGTTTTCTCCGATTTTAGCTTCGGGATGAATATACGCTAAGGGACTTATCATATTATTTACGATTTAGCTATTTACAATTTACGATTGAGATTACTTGCGATTTACTGTATATACGATTTTACCCGAAGGTGATAATTCTTATGGGTAATATGAATCGTAAATCGTAAATCTTCTAATCGTAAATCTATTTATTTGTTCTTAACTATTTGTGCCATAAACTCTGCTTCGCAGACCACCTTTTCGCCTACGAACACATAACCTTTCATGGTGGAGATGCCGCGGCGTATGGGGGCCATCAGCTCTACACGGAAGATGAGCGTGTCTCCCGGTACCACTTTCTGGCGGAATTTCACACCGTCAATCTTCATGAAGTAGGTGGAGTAACGTTCCGGTTCATCCACCGAATTCAGTACAAGCAAACCTCCCGTCTGTGCCATTGCCTCTATCTGCAATACACCGGGCATTACGGGTTCCTGCGGGAAGTGTCCCTGGAAGAAAGGTTCGTTGGAAGTTACGTTCTTGACACCTACAATGTAGTTGGCACCTATTTCTATGACTTTGTCCACCAATTGCATCGGGTAACGGTGAGGCAGAAGTTCGCGGATGCGGTTTACATCCATAATCGGTTCGCGGTTGCAGTCGTAGGTAGGAGCCTGTATTTCGTGCAGGCGGATTTCCTTGCGCATCTGGCGAGCGAACTTATTGTTGATGGTGTGTCCCGGGCGGGTAGCGATGATACGGCCCTTGATGGGCTTGCCTATCAAAGCCAGGTCACCGATGACGTCGAGCAACTTGTGGCGGGCGCATTCATTGGGCCACACCAAAGGTTTGTGGTTGATATATCCCAATTGTTTGGCGTCCATGTGAGGAACACCCATCACATCGGCCAGCTTGTCATAGTTCTCCTGGGACATTTCGCGTTCGTAAATAACAATCGCATTGTCAAGGTCGCCGCCCTTGATAAGACCGGCTTGCAGCAACGGCTCAATTTCGCGTACAAACACGAAAGTACGGCTTGCGGCGATTTCATCCTTGAACTTCGTCATGTCTTCCAGCGTTGCAAACTGGTTGGGGAGGATGTTGGAGTCGTATGATACCAATACATTCAAGCTGAAGTTCTCGTCCGGCAATACGATGATGGAAGAGCCGGTTGTTTCGTCACGGAATTCAATTTTGGACTTGATGATATAGAAATCTTTTACGGCATTTTGTTCTACAGTGCCTACGCGCTCTATTTCGTTGACATAATATTGGGCGCTTCCGTCCAGAATGGGAAATTCCGGTCCGTTTACCTGTATCAGGCAGTTATCGATACCCAATGCATAGAGGGCTGCCATACCATGCTCCACTGTGCTTACCTTTACTCCGTTTTTGGAGATTACAGTTCCACGGGTAGTTTCGGATACGTTGTCTGCAACGGCATCGAAGGTTGGCTGTCCTTCCAGGTCGATACGTTGGATTTTGTATCCATGGTTATCCGGAGCAGGATTGAAAGTAACGGTTAGGTCAAGTCCCGTATGAAGACCTTTTCCACTAAGCGAAAAGCTATCTTTCAGAGTCTTTTGTTTTAACATTGGTTACTTATTTAATTGTTGTTTAAGTTCATTCAATTCTTTGCGGAGCTGGCGTAGCTCCACTTGCATTTCCGGCAAACTTCTTTGTACGATGGATGCCTTGAAATATTGTTTCAGCTCCATAGGAGGGGTGCCGATAAGCTGGCTGCCGTCTTTTATGCTACTGGGAACACCAGACTGTGCGCCAAGGTTTACTTTATTGCCAATATGAATATGGCCTGCAATGCCTACCTGACCGCCGAACATGCACCATTCTCCTATCTTGGTAGAACCTGCTATACCTACTTGCGCCGCCATTACGGTGTGGGAGCCTATTTCATCGTTGTGTGCCACCTGGATTAAATTATCCAGTTTCACGCCGCTATGTACGATGGTAGCTCCCATAGTAGCACGGTCCACACACGTGTTGGCACCGATTTCCACATGGTCTTCCAGAATGGTAATGCCTATTTGCGGGATTTTTTCATAACCCTCGGAAGTGGGGGCGAAGCCGAAACCGTCTGCACCGATAACGCAACCGGAGTGCAGGATACAGTGGTTTCCTACCCGGCAATCGTGGTAGATGGTTGAATTGGCGTAAATAATACAGTCATTGCCTACTTTGGCACCGCTGCCAATCGTGACGTGCGGATGAATGACCGTATTGTCTCCCACCTCTGCATGCTCGTCAATGCAGGCAAAAGGCGCAATGTAAACATCCTTGCCAATTTTAGCTGTTTCGGCAACAAATGCCAGAGAGTCAATTCCCACTCGCTTTGGTTTACTTTGCTCATAAAGATTTAGCAATTTAGCAAGACTTTCATACGCATTGTCCACTTTAATCAAGGTAGCTTTCACTTCTTGTTCCGGAACAAAGTCCTTATTTACCAGAACAATGCTTGATTGGGTTTCGTATATGTAGGGGGTATATTTGGGGTTGGATAGGAAGGAGATGGCTCCCGGTATTCCCTCTTCGATTTTCGCAAAGGTGTGAACGGTAGCATTCTCGTCTCCAACAATTTCTCCTTGGATAAATGTTGCAATTTGTTTAGCAGAGAACTCCATGTCTTATTCTTGTTAGATGGTTTCAAAACGCAAATAACGGACTTTTTTTTTATATTTCCTTGTCCTGAGGTGAATATTTTATACTTATCTATGCAAACGTTGGTAGCATAAGTAGTATTTTTTTTACTTTCTTGGACAGAAGAGAGATATTGAGCATATCCGATGCTTCGGCAATATTCTTGATGCTGCCGTCGTTGTAGAGGATGTCAATACTGTCATCTGCCTCGTCGTACATATTCTTCTCGATGCTGGGGGTAGAGATGAAATATCTCGCTTCGGAGAGAGGGATGTTCAGTTGTTCACTGATTTGCAAAGTTAGTGCTTTTTTCCGTTCCTCACTAATAGGTTCGGTAGAAATCTCAACTTTGAAGATGTTTCGGTTAATCATGCCGGCGCTCAAGGTGGACAAAACCTTGTCCGAATGACGGCTCCATACCTTGAGGGCAGTCCAGATGTCATTATCGTCCAACTGAATGAAATTCTCCAAACATTCGGGATTGTTGTAGAATGCCTCCCGGCTGATGTCGTTGTATAGAAAGAATTTCAAGGCGGGTGAGGCAAAGAGGTCTATGCCGCGGCTTGCCAGTTCCTTGGCGCGGAGCAGGGCGCTAATCAGCATTTTCTCGTAGGCAACGGAGGTCTTATGCAGGTAGACCTGCCAGTACATCAGGCGGCGGGCGGTGAGGAAGTTCTCAATAGAATAGATGCCTTTGGACTCTACTACCAGGTGGTCATCCTTTACATCCAGCATCTTGATGATGCGGGCGGAGCCAATGTTGCCTTCGGTCACTCCGGTATAGAAGCTGTCGCGGCGCAGGTAGTCCAGGCGGTCCATATCCAGTTGCCCGCTTACCAGTTGGTGCAGGAAGCGCTTGGGGTATTCATCCTTGAAAATTTGAATGGCGAGTGTCAACTGTCCGTTCATTTCCTTGTTGATACGTTCCATCAGCATCAAGGAGATGTCTTCGTGGGAGACGCCCTGTACGATAGTATTTTCCAGTACGTGGGAGAAGGGGCCGTGGCCGATGTCGTGCATCAGGATAGCGGCTTCCACAGCTTCGGCTTCGCTGTCGAAGATAAAGTTTCCTTTGGTGGCAAGTTGCTGGATGGCCTCACTCATCAGGTAGAAGGCTCCCAAAGAGTGTTGGAACCGTGTATGCTGCGCACCGGGATATACGACAGAGGACAACCCCAGTTGCTTGATACGGTTTAGACGTTGCAAAAGAGGATGTCGTACAACATCGTACAACAACCCCTTTGGTATGTTGATGAACCCGAAGACAGGGTCGTTGATAATCTTTCTTTCGAACATTAAGCGTTAGCCGTTAATCACTTTTTTCAACTCTTCCGCCATCTGTGCCTGCACTTCTTGGGCTGCTTTTCGGCTGGCGGCGGCGAAGTTCTCTGTCTTGTCCACGTAGATGATGCCACGGCTGGAGTTGACAATCAGGCCGCAAGTCTTGTTCATGCCATACTTGCAGACTTCTTCCAGGGAGCCGCCTTGTGCGCCTACGCCGGGAACCAATAGAAAGTGTTCGGGAACAATCTTGCGGATATCTTCGAAGGCGCGGCCTTGTGTGGCGCCTACTACGTACATCATCTGTTCGTCACTGGCCCACTCCTGGGATTTGCGGAGCACTTTTTCGAAGAGGCGTTCGCCGTTGGTGTCTTCCGTCAGCTGGAAGTCGTGCGAGCCTTTGTTGCTGGTCAACGCAAGCAGGATTACCCATTTGCCTTCGTACGTAAGGAACGGGGTCACACTGTCTTCGCCCATGTAGGGAGCTACGGTTACGGAATCTATATCCAGCTCTTCGAAGAAGGTGCGGGCATACATGGCAGAGGTGTTCCCGATGTCACCGCGTTTGGCGTCGGCAATGATGAATTGGTCGGGATAGTTCTGCTTGATGTAATTTACGGTTTTCTCGAAAGCTATCCAGCCTTTCACGCCCATACTCTCATAAAATGCCAGATTGGGCTTGTAGGCGATACAGAGGTCGGCAGTAGCGTCGATGATAGCTTTGTTGAAAGCGAATATAGGGTCTTCCTCTTTCAGAAGATGTTCGGGTATTTTCTTGATGTCGGTGTCAAGACCTACGCAAAGAAATGACTTCTTGCGCTTGATGTTCTCGAATAATTGCTGTTTGTTCATATTATTTTTTAGTTACGGGCTACAAGCTACGAGCTACGAGAGATAGCGTGTGGGCTGGCAGCTGGTTGTTTTTTTAGTTATGAGTTACGAGCTACTTGTCACTTGTTTCTTGTAACTATCTTACAGCTCGCTCTCTTTCAGCCTTTCTGCATTTTCCGCCACAATCAGGTGGTCGATGCAGTCTTGGATGTCTCCGTCCATAAAGGCGGCGAGATTATAAATGGTGTAGTTGATGCGGTGGTCGGTGATGCGTCCTTGCGGATAGTTGTAGGTGCGTATCTTGGCAGAGCGGTCGCCAGTACTGACCATCGTCTTACGCTTGGAGGCGATATCGTCGATGTACTTCTGGTGTTCCTTGTCGTAGATGAAGGTACGTAGGCGCGAGAGGGCGCGTTCCTTGTTCTTGGGCTGGTCGCGCGTCTCGGTACATTCGATGAGGATTTCTTCGACTATGCCTGTGTTGGGATTCTTCCAGTTGTAGCGCAGGCGCACGCCGGATTCCACCTTGTTCACGTTCTGACCGCCGGCACCACCGCTTCGGAAGGTGTCCCACTTGATTTCACCTTCGTTGATAACTACGTCGAACTCTTCGGCTTCGGGAAGCACGGCTACACTGGCGGCTGAGGTGTGTACCCGTCCTTGCGTTTCTGTGGCCGGTACGCGCTGCACGCGGTGCACGCCCGATTCATATTTCAGTGTGCCGTATACATTGTCGCCCGTCACGGAGCAGACAATTTCCTTGAAACCGCCGGCTGCACCTTCGTTGGCGCTGGATATCTCCATTTTCCATCCCTTGGATTCGCAATACTTGGTGTACATGCGGAAGAGGTCGCCGGCAAAGATTGCCGCTTCGTCACCACCCGTGCCGCCACGAATTTCGAGGATGGCATTACGGCCATCCTGCGGGTCGGCGGGGACGAGCAGCAGCTTTATCTGCTCTTCCAGTTCCGGTTGGCGGTTTTGGCAGGCATCCAGCTCTTCGCGTGCCATTTCGCGCATCTCCTGGTCTGTTTCGTTGGCGATGATTTCTTTGGCTTCTTCTATGCCACGCAGTACTTGCATGTACTCTTTGCGGGCATTCATCAGGTCGCCCAGTTCTTTATATTCTTTGGTGAGCTTGACGTAACGCTTCTGGTCCGCAATCACTGCCGGGTCTGTAATCAAGGTCGACACTTCTTCGAAGCGGGCGACAAGCCCTTCCAGCTTTTCGAGTATGGTATTGTTGTCTGCCATATATTTAATACTTGAACTCTCCGAATTCACTCTTGATAATCAGTTCTTTCTTGTCGCTTTCTTCCACGCGGCCTACAATCTGTGCATCGATGTTGAAACTCTTCGAAATAGCAATCACCTCTTCTGCATGTTCGGGAGAGAGGTACACTTCCAGGCGATGTCCCATATTGAACACCTTGTACATTTCGCTCCAGTCCGTATCGCTCTGCTCCTTGATGGTCTTGAACAACGGTGGAACGGGGAAGAGATTGTCTTTGATGACACGGCAGTTGTCTCCCACAAAGTGCAGTACCTTGGTTTGTGCGCCGCCCGAGCAGTGTACCATACCGTGGATTTGGGGACGGAGCGCATCGAGCAGTTTCTTTACTACCGGTGCGTAGGTGCGGGTAGGGGAAAGTACCAGCTTTCCTGCATCCAGCGGACTGTCTTCGACACTGTCTGTCAGTTTTAGCTTGCCACTGTATACCAGTTCTTCGGGTACAGCCTTGTCATAGCTTTCAGGGTATTTCTCTGCCAGGTATTTGGAGAATACATCGTGGCGTGCGCTGGTCAGTCCGTTACTGCCCATACCGCCATTGTATTCTTTCTCATAAGTAGCCTTTCCGTAAGATGCCAGACCAACAATCACATCGCCCGGACGGATATTGGCATTGTCTATAACATCTGAGCGCTTCATGCGGCAGGTCACTGTCGAGTCTACGATAATGGTACGTACAAGGTCGCCCACGTCGGCTGTTTCGCCACCGGTGGCATAAACGCCTACGCCCATCTCGCGGAGTTCGGCAAGTAGTTCGTCCGTACCGTTGATGATGGCTGAAATTACTTCGCCGGGGATGAGAAGTTTATTACGTCCGATGGTAGAGGATACCAGAATATTGTCTACCGCACCCACACAAAGCAGGTCGTCGATGTTCATAATCAGTGCATCTTGTGCAATGCCTTTCCACACACCCAGGTCGCCGGTTTCCCTCCAGTACATATAGGCAAGACTGGACTTGGTGCCTGCTCCATCGGCATGCATAATGTTGCAATACTCCGGGTCACCGCCCAAAATGTCGGGGATAATTTTGCAGAAAGCCTGCGGGAAAATACCTTTGTCGATATTCTTGATGGCGTTGTGCACATCTTCCTTTGATGCGCTGACGCCTCGCATCATGTATCGTTGATTACTCATGAGATAATAGGTTTGTTCAATTGAATGTGCAAAGATACATCTAATCTTCTACAACACAAAGCGAGGCACAAAGTTTCTCGCCTTTGTGCCTCGCTATAGAGTTGTGTATTTATCAGAATTGTACCTGGGGAGCTTGTTCCGTTCCTTCTGCCGCTTCGAAATAAGCTCGTTTCTCAAAACCGAAGAGACCGGCAAGGATATTCTTGGGGAAACGGCGAATGGCTGTATTGAAGTTCTTGGCTGCATTGTTGAAGTTGGTACGTGCTACGTTGATACGGTTTTCCGTACCTTCCAGCTGTGCCTGCAGTTCCAGGAAATTCTGATTTGCTTTCAAGTCCGGATAGTTTTCTGTGATGGCAAGCAATTTACCGAGGGCAGAAGTCACCGCACCTTGTGCTTTCTGATATTCAGCCAGCTTTTCCGGAGTAAGGTCTGCAGCATCCACTTTGATTTGAGTGGCTTTGCTGCGGGCTTCTACTACACCTTCCAGTGTTTCCTTCTCGTGCGTGGCATATCCTTTCACGGTATTCACCAAGTTCGGAATCAGGTCGGCACGGCGTTGGTATTGGGTTTCTACGTTCGACCATTGTCCGCTGACATTTTCGTCCATGGTTACGAGTCCGTTATAGCCGGTTACACCCCAAATGGCGAGAAGAGCTATAACAACGATAATGATAATGGTTGATTTCTTCATACTTTTCATTTTTAGGCCTCACCTCCGATTCCTCTCCGATAGAGAGAGGGGAGGAGGGGAAGGCAGTTATTAATCATTTAATTATATTCTATGTAAACGTTTTATTTTCTTCCAGTATCCTCGAAGGTGTGTCAAAACGGTTGATGGCGCACAGATGACACATCCTCGGCGTTAGAACCGGGAACCGGCTCCACCGCCACCTCCCATACCGCCTCCGAAGCTACCACCGCTGAAGCCTCCTCCGCCATTTCCGCCGAAGAGACCTCCACCACCGAAGATGACCGGACCACCTCCGCCTCCTCCCCGGTAGTTTTCATCGTATGACTGCTGGCGGCGCACTACTTTATGTCCGCAATTGCGGCAGGTGTAGGTCACATCTTCCGTTTTCACTCCATTGCGGCGTGAGATGAGTATGCTGCTGCTACGTTGCAATTTATGTTGTCCGCAGTTGGGGCATTTGTTGGCAGCGCGTTGGGCAAGGATGCCTATAATAGATGCCACTGCGAGGAAACCGATAAGTCCCAGTAGGATACCTCCTACGGAGAGGTCATCCTCCTCTTCCGTGTCATTCACCATAGTGCCGTCAAGACGTGAACAGACCGCCTTTACACCCGCGACCATTCCGGCATCCCAATTACCGTCTTTCAGATAGGGAATCATATATTTGGTCTGTATGCGTTTGCAGATGGCGTCAGGCAGGTCCCCTTCCAAACCGTATCCCGTATAAAACTGGATGCAGCGTTGATCGGTTACCAGCAGAATGACCAGACCGTTGTTTTTCTCTTTTTTCCCTACTCCCCATTCATTGAGCAGCCGGTGTGAGAAATCAAAACAGTCTTCTTGTCCGATGGAGGGAACAACGGCAACTACCGTTTCAATACCCGTCTGCTGCTCCAATGCGTAGAGCATGCGGTCTATGTCGGCACATGCCTCTTTGGATAAGATGTCGGCAGGGTTGCAGACATAACGCGTCTTGTCCTGAAGGTGTACTTTAGGAATGTTCTTAGTGGTGTAGACTTCTTGTGCCTGCAAGGATATGAACAAGCACAGGAAGAATGCTATGGAAATAAATCGTTTCATATTACCAATGTTTGTTGCGGCGAAGATAGGAAAAATCACGTCAATGTATGTATTTCCCTACGAATTTCTTTACATGCTCGGTGTATTCCTGCGGATAATCCTTGTAAGACATGGCATGTGTGGCACCGGGTACAATCCATAATTCTTTGGGTTCGGGCTTGGCTTCATAGAGGGGATAAACCATCCACGTCGGTACAAAGGTGTCGGCATCACCGTGGATGAAGAGCATCGGCAAAGTACATTTCTTTACTTGCTCCAGGGCAGAAGCTTCGCGGAAATCCCATCCGTACTCCTGCCGGCAAAGCCAGCTTGCAGTATGCAGTAGGGGGAAAGAGGGCAGTCCGAACTGTTCTTTCAACTCCCCGCGAAACTCATCCCATACGCTTGTGTAACCGCAGTCTTCCACAAAACACTTGATGAATGGCTGTTGGTATTGTCCGTGTTCCACTTCGCCGGATACCATCATGGTGGTGGCGGCTCCCATGGAGATGCCGTGTACTACCATCTTTGTACTGCGGGACGCTATGCTGTCCGTATGGCTGCGTCCGAAAAGCTCATCGGCGGTTTCGGTCCATTGCAACACGTCGAGCCGGTCTTTCCAGCCCATCTGTACATGGTTTCCTTCGCTCATCCCGTGTCCGTAAAGGTCGGGCAGCAGGATATTGAAGCCCATCTCCTTGCTGTACAAATAACCTATCATCAGCATGCGCACGGCGTTGTCCGTATATCCATGTACGATGACTGCCGTTTTGTCGGTAGGGCGGGCAGCGGCAACATAGAGCGCATGCAGCGTCTCTCCGCGGTCGTTCTCGATGTAGAAGTCCTTCAGTGCTCCTGCGGTCATCAGGCTATCCACCCAGGGGTGCAGTTCGGGGTAGCGCTCGTACATGAAATCGTAGGATGCGGCTATGTTGCGGCTGCGTGAAACGAGGTCGTCCGGTTTCAGGGAATAGCCCAGCATATAGTACCCTCCGCACAACAGTAGGGTGCAGAGGGCGGCCAGACTGAGAATTGAATATTTTATGGCTTTTTTCATTATTTATTCCAAATTTCCCATGCGGCAAAGGCCTGCAACAGCAACATCTCCAGTCCGTTCTTGGTGACGGCTCCTTGTGCCTGGCCTTTCTTCATGAAGAGGGTTTCGTTTGGATTATATAACAAATCGTAGAGCAAATGGTTGGGGGTCAGTAGCTCGTAAGGAATGTTGGGACAGAAGTCCACTTTGGGGTACATGCCTACGGGGGTACAGTTGACAATCACCGTGTACTCCTGCATGATTTCCGGTGTCAGCTCTTCGTAAGTGAGGTATTTGTCCTCTTTCTTGGTGCGCGATACGAAGGTACTTTTTATACCCAGGTTCTCCAGCCCGCGATATACGGCTTTCGATGCGCCGCCGGTGCCCAGAATCAGGGCTTTCTTGTGATGTGGTTGCAAAAGCGGTTCTATGGATTGTGTGAATCCTATGATGTCGGAATTGTAGCCAACCAGCTTTACCTTGCCTTTGGGAAGGCGGATAATCTTGATGACATTGACGGCGCCTATCTTGGCGGTGTCTTTGTCCAGTTCGTCCAGATAGGGGATGACTTGCTCCTTGTAGGGAATGGTCACATTCAGTCCACAGAGGTTAGGGTTTTCCTCTATAACTTCCATGAAATCCTCGATACGTGGAATTTCGAAGTTTACATATTCTGCATCAATGTTTTCTGCCGTGAATTTCTCATTGAAATATCCGATGGAAAAGGAATGTTTCAACGGGTAACCTATTAAACCGTATTTCTGCATAATGAGGGTGTGTTAAAGGGGAATTAATGATTATTTTCTGGCTGTATACAACGTACATATTCCGAAAGTGAGCCGCTTGAAGTGTACTTCACTGAAACCGGCCTTGCGGATAACTTCCTGCATCACTTCTCCTTGAGGGAAGGCACGGATGCTTTCCGGCAGATAAGTGTAGGCGCTGTTGTCTTTCGAAATACATTTACCGAGCAGGGGGATAACGACTTTGGAGTAAATGGTAAACAGTTGTTTCATCGGGAAGCGGTCCGGCGTGGAGAGTTCCAGTATGACAAGATGTCCGCCGGCCGTCAGTACGCGGCACATTTCGGACAGTCCTTTATCCAGCCCTTCGAAGTTGCGGATGCCGAACGCTACGGTTACAGCATCGAAACTCTCATCGGCAAACGAGAGAGAGGTGCAGTCCTCCCGGGCAAATGAAATCTTGTCCGAGAGGTGCGCCCGTTTTACTTTTTCGCGCCCCACATTCATCATGCCTTCCGAGATGTCGGTACCAATCAAAGCATCGGGTTGCAGTTCGCGGCATGCAAGGATGGCGAAATCACCGGTGCCGGTAGCTACGTCCATGATACGTCGGGGGTGGAAAGGAAGGAGGTATTTGATTGCCTTCCTGCGCCAGCTGCGGTCAATACCCATGGATAGGGTGTGATTCAGCTTGTCGTAGGCGGGAGCGATGTTGTCGAACATTTCTTCCACTTGTTCGCTCTTCTTACCGTCAGCGCCGTAGGGCTTGATGTGTTCTTGGGGGTAATCCATGATTTTTTTATGTGCTAATGTGCTGATACGCCAATGTGCTAATTGGCTGCGCTATTATGCCGCAAGGTCATTAGCACATTGGCATATTATCACATTAAGTAATTAGTTACATTCTTTTCAATGCGTTCGGCAATGTTGTCGGTATCTTCCTTTACGAACTTCTCGCCAGTGATGTGTTCGTACAGTTCGATGTAACGTTCGCTGATTGAAGTAACGATTTCGTCTGTCATTTCCGGTACCTGCTGTCCTTCCTTACCCTGAAAACCGTTGTCCATCAGCCATTCGCGTACAAATTCCTTGGAAAGTTGTTTCTGCGGTTCGCCTTTGGCAAAACGTTCTTCGTAGCCTTCGGAGTAGAAATAACGGCTGGAGTCCGGGGTATGGATTTCGTCCATCAGATAAATCTTGCCGTCGTGCTTACCGAATTCGTATTTGGTGTCTACCAGAATCAATCCGCGTTCCGCTGCAATCTCTGTACCGCGTTTGAAGAGAGCCATTGTGTATTTTTCCAATACGGCATATTCTTCGGGCGTGGCAAGTCCTTGTGCTAGGATTTCTTCTTTGGAGATGTCGGCATCGTGTTCGCCAATTTCGGCTTTGGTAGTCGGGGTGATGATGGGTTCGGGGAACTTCTGGTTCTCCTTCATTCCTTCGGGCAGTTTCACACCGCAGATTTCACGGACACCGCTTTTGTAAGCGCGCCATGCACTGCCGCAGAGGTAACCGCGTACAATCATTTCTACGGGGAATCCTTCACACATCACGCCTACCGTCACCATCGGGTCGGGAGTAGCCATTTTCCAGTTGGGGCAGATGTCGGTGGTGGCATCCAGAAACTTGGCTGCAATCTGGTTCAGCATTTGTCCCTTGAAAGGAATGCCTTTGGGCAATACTACGTCGAAGGCTGAGATACGGTCGGTAGCTACCATGACCAACTTCTCGCCATTGATGTTGTACACATCACGAACCTTCCCATGATAGACACTTTTCTGTCCGGGAAAGTTGAAATCTGTTTTTGTTAATGCTTTCATCTTTGTAATATTTACGATTTGAGAATTTACTGTTTCTGTTCAATCTTGCTATTGGCTTGTTCGGCCTTGCGTCTTTCGCGCTCCGCTTTCGCTTCTTTGTCAAACTTTTCGTAGGCCTCCACAATTTGGGTGACAAGCTTATGCCTTACGATGTCTTTCTTGTTCAGTTCCACGAAGCTGATGCCTTTCACTCCTTTCAGAATACGGAGTGCCTGCACCAGACCGGATGTCTGGGAGGAAGGCAAGTCAATCTGCGTCATGTCTCCCGTGACAATCATCTTGGTGTTCATTCCCATGCGGGTGAGGAACATTTTGATTTGCTGGGTGGTGGTGTTCTGCGCTTCGTCCAGAATGACGACGGCATCGTTCAGTGTGCGTCCGCGCATAAAGGCGAGGGGGGCAATCTGGATGATGTTCAGCTCCATGTACTCTTTCAGCTTGGCAGCAGGTATCATGTCCTGCAGGGCGTCATAGAGCGGTTGCAGATACGGGTCTATCTTGTCCTTCATGTCGCCGGGCAGGAAACCGAGCTTTTCTCCGGCTTCTACAGCGGGGCGGCTGAGGATGATTTTCTTGATTTCTTTGTTTTTCAGTGCCCGCACAGCAAGCGCGATGGCAGTATAAGTCTTTCCGGAACCGGCAGGACCGATGGCAAACAGCATGTCGTTCTTGGCAAAAGCCTCCACCAGTTTCAGCTGGTTCTCGCTGCGCGGGATAATCGGCTTTCCGGTTACGCTGAATACAATGACATTGCCCGATTTCTCTGCTTGCGGGGCATTGCCTTTGATGATGTCTATAATGACCTCTTCTTTCAAAGAGTTGTACTCGGCACAGTGTTTTTCCAGTTTGGTGATGTTCTCCTCGAATGCACACATTTCCTCCTCATCACCCAATACTTTGATGACATTGCCACGGGCGATGATACGAAGCTTGGGATACAGGGCTTTTATCAGTTGCATGTTGGCGTTGTTTACGCCGTAGAATATTACCGGATCAATATCTTCAAGAACAATCAGTTTTTCTATCATTGATATGCTTTAAAGTTCAATTCGTTCTTTTAGTGAAACGTTTTGCAAATGTAGTGAAACGTTTGGATACTTAAATGGTTCTATCGGGTATTTTTTTTGCAGAGGCTTCGGGTAGATTGCCGGCAATTGTTGCACGACGATGCCGTTTCCTTTTTTTGAGCATCCGATGCGTTGCCGGTTCAGCGTCTGCTCCTTCATGTTGAAGATGATATTGGGGTCGAAGTGCTGGCCGTTGACTCGTGTCTCAAAGTGGAGATGCTCGGTAGAGGCGCGTCCGGTACGTCCGGTCAGTGCGATGGGCTGTCCGGCTTTGACCGTGTCGCCACAATGTACAAGGTTTTTGAAGTTGTGGCTGTATATCGTTTCCAGTCCGAAGTCATGGCGTACGACAACGACATTGCCGTAGGCGCTGTAAGGCTTGGACATCCGTACTACGCCGTTGAAGGCACTCCGTATGGTGTCTTTGGCGCAGGTCTTGATGTCTATGCCGCTGTGGCGTCCCCGCCCCCGTCCGTAAGGGGAGATGACTTTTCCTCCGGGCAGAGGAAAGGAGTATTCCGTGTCCGGAATGTCCTCCAAAGGTAGCTCTATCAGTTCTCTTTGCGAAAACAGTCCTGGAGTGGCAACGCGGATATGGTTGGTTTCCATGGCGGAAAAGACCGCTTTTTTCCCTTGTGCCGTGGCACCAAGGGCTATGAGTAGGAGAGGGACAAGAACGCGTATTCTCATTTATTCAAAATATTGTATGGTCCCACCGGTAGAGGAAGCATATTTCTCCAACAGTCCCAATATCATTTCGGCTGCTTCTTTCAGGCCTTCCTGCCCGTTGTAGCCGTTGACAATGGCAAGGATATGGCGGGTTTCCAGTTTCATCTTGGTGCGTTCGTGGTCACTGGTCGGGGTACCGATACCGCCTATACGGTCGCGGTAGACGGGTAGCCCTTCTATGTTCAGCATGCCACGGCCTATACCCTCGAACGATTCCTCTGCACGTCCTATGCCCAGTTCAAGGTCGGTTCCTTGTATCTCGTCGGCATCAAATCCGCCGATAGAGTGACCCGTACGTAAGGAAACAAGGTTGATAAGGTCTACCAATGTATCTATCTGATAGAGTTCCAATCCGCGTAGCAGTCGTCGTCTCAGTGCTTCGGCCGAGGGACGGTAGCGGCTGGGGTCTTTGCCGCAACGTTTGTAGGCTTCACGGGTGGCGGCAATGACAGGTTGGTACTTGATGCTGTCCGTGGTTTCACGGGCTCTTAGCTCTTGGGTGAAAGTTGCGATTTCCTGCCACAACCCTTCGCTATATGCGGTATTTGTCACTTCGGCAAATACGGCCGCACCACGGAATTCGGAGCAATTCTGTTTGATTTCTTTAGAAAGTGTGATATGATACATTATAATATGCTTGAATATGTTCTTTATCTCAATTTCATTTTAACATGATTCCTGACAGTAATCTTCCGGATTTGATACCCAGCCTGCGTGCGGAGAAGAATTCTTCGTGTCGGGTGTATGTGCAGATGCCTGCCGTCTCCACTTGTGCGGAAGGTACTCCGAAGTCCAGCAGTTGCAGTCGGTTGGCAGCCCATAGGTCGATATGGTATTTGTGGGTGTCGGGTTTCCATTCGGAGATGTAATCCATCTGGAAACCGTTCTTGCGGAATGTTTCATAGACTTCGTCGCCTACCTCGAAGGCAGAAAGGGAGATGCCGGGGCCGATGCAGGCTATCACTTCTTTACCCTCTGTGCCATAGCAGGCACTCATCTTGTCGAGTGTGTGGCCGAGGATGTAATTCACAGTGCCACGCCATCCGGCATGAACAGCGGCTATCACGGCATTCTTCCGGTCGTAGAGCAGGATGGGAATGCAGTCTGCCGTAGAGATGCAGATGCAGCAGCCCGGTTCACGGGTTATCAGTGCATCAATGCCCTGCAACATGGAGTGGCGTTCTTCTGCTGTTGCATGCAGATAAGTTCCGTCAATGACAAGTGCCTTTGTCCCGTGGGTCTGAAACGGGATGACCAGTTCTTGGGGGCGTTGGGGCAGGGAAGAACATACTATTTCCTGGTTGCGGCGTACAGCTTCGGCTTCGTCTCCCGTGTAAGGTGTACAGTTGAGGGAGGCATAGTTACCTTGGCTGCATCCACCGTGGCGGGTGGTTACAAAACAAGAAATGCCGGGATATGAGGCAAGCAGCTCATATCCCAACATTTTCCTATCTTCTGTAAGAGGAATCATTTTTTATCTTCCTCCCAATCTTCTTCGTATTCAAAGTCCTCGAGGTCCTCTATGTCCTTGTCGTCATTGACGTATTCATAGCTGAGGTCCTCGTCCTCACCCTCTTCTTTCAATTCTTCCTGCAGGTGGCTGAGGTCTTTGGCGCGATGGGCAATGCTGTCCACTTTGCCTTCTATCTTATTACTTTCCTTGTTCAGCTCTTCCCAAAGGATGTCTTTCAGCGTAGAGATGCCCATGCCGGAGACAGCAGAGATGAATATATGCGGAATCCCTTCGGGCAGTGTCGGCTCTATCTCGTCCATCAGTTCCTGGTCGAGCATGTCGCATTTGGTGACGGCAAGCACTCTCTGTTTGTCCAGCATTTCGGGGTTGAAAGTGCGAAGCTCGTTCAACAGGATTTCGTATTCCTTACGGATGTCGTTACTGTCGGCAGGCACCATGAACAGCAACAATGAGTTGCGCTCGATGTGGCGCAGGAAACGCAATCCTAAGCCTTTGCCGGCACTGGCTCCTTCGATGATGCCGGGAATGTCCGCCATCACAAACGATTTGCTGTCGCGATAGGACACGATGCCCAGATTGGGTTCCAGCGTTGTAAACGGATAATTGGCGATTTTGGGCTTCGCCGCAGAAACGGATGCCAGTAAAGTGGATTTTCCTGCATTGGGGAAACCTACCAGACCGACGTCTGCCAGCAGCTTCAGTTCCATGATTACCGTCAACTCCTGCATCGGTTCGCCCGGTTGTGCAAAGCGGGGAGCCTGGCGTGTGGCGGTTTTGAAGTGCCAGTTACCCAGACCTCCGCGTCCGCCTTTCAGCAAGATGACTTCTTGTTCGTGCTCGGTGACGTCGCAGATATATTCACCCGTTTCGGCGTTGTACACCACCGTGCCGCAGGGCACTTCAATCACCTTGTCCGCTCCGTCTTTTCCGAAACTGCGGTTTTTGGAACCGGATTCTCCGTGACCTGCCAGGATGTGGCGATCGTACTTCAGATGGAGTAGCGTCCAGTAGTTGCGGTTACCCCGCAGGATGACATGGCCTCCTCGTCCTCCGTCACCTCCGTCGGGGCCTCCGTTGGGTATGTATTTCTCACGCCGCATATGCGTAGAACCTCGTCCGCCCTTTCCGGAGCGGCAATATATTTTTACGTAGTCAACAAAATTCGATTCAGCCATATTCTGTTTTATTGTTATTTCACTGCGTCAATAGCCTTGCAAACATCGGCAAAGATTTCTTCCAATACGCCGAAGCCCTGGATGTGTTGGTATTTGCCGTCCTGCTTGTACCAGTCAATCAGCGGAGCTGTCTGTGAGTGGTAAACCACCAGACGCTTCTTGATTGTCTCTTCATTGTCGTCTGCACGTCCTGATTCTTGTCCGCGCTTGATGAGGCGCTTCATCAGTTCTTCTTCGGGCACGTCGAGGTCGAGCATCACGCTGACTTCCTGTCCGCGTTCGGCGAGCATCTTCTTTAATGCTTCAGCCTGGGCGATTGTTCTGGGGAAGCCGTCGAAAATCACGCCTTTGCTATCCTTGAAGCTGTCGAATACGCTTGCCAGAATATCAATCATCAACTCATCGGGAATCAACTGGCCCTGGTCGATATAACCTTTAGCAGTCTTGCCCAGTTCTGTACCGTTTTTCATTTCAGCACGGAGCACGTCTCCGGTAGAGATGTGGTTAATGCCATACTTTTCTACAATCTTTTCACTTTGTGTTCCCTTACCTGAACCGGGAGCACCAAAAATTACAATGTTCAACATTTGCTTAGTTATTATTTAATGATTTACTATATTATGTCTGTATCAGTCTACTACAGTATAAATGTCGGGATAGTTGCGCCCGAAGCCGTCATAATCCAACCCGTAGCCCACAATGAAGTCGTTCGGAATATTCATGGCCACATATTCTATGTTTAAATCAACTTTCAGCTTATCAGGTTTCACCAGTAGGGAGGCAATATGAATCTCCCTGGGACCGCGAGTGCCGAGGGTGTCCAGTAAGCGTTGCATGGTGAGTCCCGTATCTACTATGTCCTCTACAATGACCACTGTACGGTCTGTGAGGTCTTCATTGATGCCTATTACTTCCTTGATTACCCCGGTAGAGGATACTCCTTGATAAGATGCTAATTTGACAAACGAAATTTCGCAGGGAATCGTGATTCGTTTCAGCAAATCGGCGGTAAACATGAACGAACCGTTCAGTACGCTGAGGAATAGAGGATTCTTTCCTGCCAGGTCGCGGTTGATTTCGTTCGCTACACGGGTTACTTCTTTCAGTATGTCCTGCTCCTTGATGGAGACTGTGAACATCTTGTCTTTTATTTGTATGGTATCCATAGATGGGATGTTTTTAGAAAGTTGCCGCAAAAATACGATTTTTATTCCACTCCATGCATCATCTTCTGTAATTTCTTTGAAAGCAGGAAGAGGATAAGCGATGCCGTGGCAGACATGACGACGAACACCATGAAGAAATCGTACATCGTCTCGATGCGATAACCCAGCAGCGTCTTTACTTTTCCGGCTTCGGGGTAGAGCCCGCTCAGCGTGCCTGCAAACTTATTGGCAGTGGCGGTGGAGAGGTACCATATCCCCATCATCAGCGAGGCGAAGCGGATGGGCGTGAGCTTGTTCACCATGGAGAGCCCGATGGGCGAGAGGCAGATTTCGCCCATGGTATGGATGAAGTAGAGCCCCGTCAGCCAGATGAGACTCACCTTGATGCCCGGCTGAACATCTTTCACCCCAAAGCAGATGACGAGATAGCCCAGTGAAAGCAGTAGCAGGCCGATGGCTTGCTTGGTGGGCGAGGCGGGCTCCATGCCCCGTTTGCCCAGGGCGCCCCATACGCCCGGCATGATGGCGGCAAGTATCACCACAAAGAAGGGGTTGAAGGACTGAATCCAGGAGGCGGGCATTTCCCACCCCAGGATGACGCGGTCGGTCTGCTCGGAGGCGAAAAGCGTGAGCGAGGCGCCTGCCTGCTCGTAGGCCGCCCAGAAGAAAATGACGAAGAAGGCGATGATGTAGATGACGAAGATGCGGTCGCGCTCCGTCTTGGTGAGTGAGCCTTCCAGCAGGATGCTGACGGGAAACACGATGCAGGCGGTGAAGATGCCGATGCTTATCCAATCGCTCCCGAAACACCAGTAGAAGAAACCGGCAAGCGCGATGGCGAGCAGGACGAGCAGCAGGTAGTTGCGCATGGGCCGTCCGTTGGCGTGGGCACTCTTCCGGGCGGTGTTGTCTGCCTGGGGCCGTTCCTTGTGGGCGTCGGGGATGATGCCGAGGGGCTTGCCGTCGGGGCCGATGAGGTACTTGTTCTTCTGGGTTTCGAAGAGGACGACCGTCAGCACGGTGACGATGGCGGCAATGAGGAAGCCCCATCGGAAGTCGTGAGGGTTGCCCGTCTCGCCAAAATAGCCGCAGACCAGCGGGGCGAGGAAGGAACCCACGTTGACACCCATATAGAAGATGGTGTAGGCGGAATCCAGCCGTTTGTCACCCGGCTCGTAGAGCTGCCCCACCAGGGAGGAGACGGTGGGCTTGAAGCAGCCGTTGCCCAATATAAGGAAAGTCAGTCCGCCGTACATCAGCCAATGCGAAAGCTCACGCGCCTCCAGCATCGAGGCACTGGCAAACATCAGGAACTGGCCGACTGCCATCATCATGGCCCCCCAGAAGACGGAACGGCGGATGCCCCAGTATTTGTCGGCGATGTAGCCGCCGATTAAGGGTGTCAGGTACACCAGTCCGGTGTAGCTGCCGTAGATGGAGGCGGCGTGCTCCTTGTCGAAAAGGAGTGCCTGGGTGAGGAACAGAATGAAGATGGCACGCATGCCGTAGTAGCTGAAACGCTCTGCCGTGCTGGTGGCGAAGATGAGGTAAAGACCTTTCGGGTGTCGGGATGTACTCATTGAATATGCTTTTATTGTTTTGGCTTTTATTATATGTTGAGGGTACAAAATTAGTCATTATTTTGCGTAAGTTAATGGGTATAATTAGAAACTTGCCGACAAGCCTGCGGGAACTTGCCGACAAGCTTGTGCAAACTTATCCGTAAGCCTACGCAAACTTAAAACAGAATTTCTGTTTCTGTAAATAAAGCTTTTGTTTATAGAAATAGAGCTTTTGTTTCTAAGAATAAAGGCTTTGTTCTAAGAATCCTTTGCATTGAAGACAACTTTTCCTTACAGAGCAGATATTTTTTCCCGGGGGACAAAGCAACTTGATAAAAAACGTCTTCTCTTTGTACAGTTGAAATCAAAGCCCTATCTTTGCTCTACGATTTTAAGATAATCCTATTATGAAGATATTTCCTACTACAAGCATCAAGCAACTGGATGCAGATACCATAGAGAATGAACCGATTGCCTCCATTGACTTGATGGAACGTGCCTCACGCGCATTGGCCCGTGCCATTGCCGAGCGTTGGGAGCCGGACACGCCGCTCACCGTTTTTGCCGGACCGGGGAACAACGGTGGCGATGCGCTTGCCCTGGCGCGACTGCTGGCCGGGAAGGGCTACCGGCTCGAGGTGTATCTCTTCAATACGAAAGGGACGCTTTCGCCGGACTGCGAGACGAACAAGGAGCGGCTGGCCGACGTGCCGGGCGTGGACTTCCACGAAGTGACCACTCAGTTTGTGCCTCCTGTGCTGACGGCGGACCATGTGGTGATAGACGGCCTCTTCGGCAGCGGTCTGAACAAGGCTCTGAGCGGCGGTTTTGCAGCCGTAGTGAAGTACATCAATGCTTCGCCCGCCACGGTGGTGTCCATCGATATCCCATCGGGACTGATGGGTGAGGACAACACCTACAACGTACATACGAATATCGTCCGTGCCCATCTGACACTGAGCCTGCAATTGCCGAAACTGGCATTTCTCTTTGCCGAGAACGAGCCGTATGTGGGCGAATGGCAGTTACTGGACATCGGGCTCAGTGAGGATGCCATTCATGATATGGAAACGGACTTCTGCCTGCTGGAGCATGAAGATGTGTCTGCCCTGCTGAAGCCGCGCAGCCGGTTTGCCCATAAGGGGAATTTTGGCCGCGCACTGCTGATAGCCGGTTCGCAGGGGATGGCGGGAGCTTCGGTGCTGGCTGCGCGTGCGTGCCTGCGTTCGGGTGTGGGGCTGCTGACGGTACATGTGCCGTTCTGCAACAACTTCATTGTGCAGACTTCCGTGCCCGAAGCCATGACGGAGCTGGACATCAGCGACACCTGCTTTGCCGCCGCTACTGATACGGACGATTATCAGGCCGTGGCGATAGGTCCGGGACTGGGAAAGGCGGCAGAGACCGAGGCGGCTCTGCTGGAGCAGATAGAGATATGCCAGACTCCGATGGTGGTGGATGCTGATGCCCTGAACTTGCTGGGCGAGAAGCGTAACTATATAGGGCGTCTGCCCAAAGGGAGTATTCTGACTCCGCACCCCAAGGAACTGGAGCGTCTTGTAGGCAAATGCCAGAATTCGTACGAACGCTTGATGAAGGCTCGCGAGCTGGCGAAGAGCGCCGGAGTGCATATCATCTTGAAAGGCGCTTATTCTGCCATTGTCACTCCTGCCGGGAAATGTTTTTTCAACCCTACCGGCAATCCGGGTATGGCAACGGGAGGCAGCGGTGATGTGTTGACGGGAGTGGTGCTTGCCTTGCTTGCCCAAGGTTATGAGCCGGAGAAGGCTGCCTGCCTGGCCACGTATGTGCACGGACTGGCGGGAGACATAGCCTGCAAGAAGCAGGGGGCAGTGGGGATGACGGCGGGGGATATGACTGCTTGCTTGCCGTTGGCGTGGAAGATGCTGGAAGAATAATTCTTTTCCGCTTATTTCTCTCTTGTCGTAATGTGGAAGCATCCTTGCTTCAACTCGTACTTGATGTAGCATTTATCGGCTTTCCGCAGGTCACGGAGCACTTCCGAAAGAACCAGCTTTAAGGTATCTGCGCTGACATCCTGCAAAGGGCGTCCATCTTCGTCTTCTATTTTCTGGAAGCGTTTCCAACTGACATCGAATGTCGTTCCGTAAAAATGTGCCGAGTTTGGAGAAGCATTGCCGTTGCGGCGGCGCAGGCGTTTTACATCGTCCTGGGTGCGAAGTACGGAAGTCACAATTATCTTGTTTGGATTCAGTCCTTTGGCGGTCAGTGAATCTAGGAAGTTGTGTCCGATGGTGTCCAGTAGGCTGGCGGCGCCCGGAATGAGATAAGGGATGGAATGCGTCAGTGAATCCACGGCATACAGTTCGTTTGTCGTGATAGGTTGCAGTTGCTCCTTCATCTTTTCTGCTTCCTCGCGGGAGGAAAGCACACGTATGCCGATGGCTTGGGCTACATTGAGATGTTTCTCATTCAAGTCTCCGAATGAGCGTTTGTAGCTGACAACGCCCCGAATGTTGCGCGGTTCGTTCAACTTGAGCGACATGTCTTTCTTCTTGCAGCCGGCAAAGGTGAATGTTGCGGCAGCTGCGACAATTATCAGTATAGGTAGGATTTTGGAAGAATATTTCATGATGTCTGTGAAAAATCTGCGTTAATCTGTGTAATCTGTGGTGAAAAACCTTGCAAAGATAATTCAAACCTTCTTAAATTAGCACTATCTGTGCTGAAAAAGCGAATATAGGCTGCACCTTAACATAACTTTTTCATGCGAGCATGAAAGTTCTGTATTCGGTTTGCACTATCTTTGCACACAAAAAAGACCGTGCAACGATATTTTGTATACCTGGCTTATGATGGCACCGCTTATCACGGCTGGCAAATCCAGCCGAATGGAGCGAGTGTGCAGGAGTGTTTGATGAAGGCGCTGAGTACCTTGCTGCGTCGCGAAGTGGAAGTCGTGGGAGCGGGGCGTACCGATGCCGGGGTTCATGCCTCACTGATGGTAGCTCACTTTGACAGTGATTCTCCTCTGGACACTGTTTTTATGACGGATAAGCTGAATCGTCTGCTTCCTCCCGATATTTCTGTATACCGCTTGCGGGCCGTGAAGTCCGATGCACATGCCCGCTTTGATGCTACGGCGCGTATGTATAAGTATTATGTCACTACCGCCAAGTCTCCTTTCAACCGCCAATATCGCTGCCGTCTGTTCCAAACACCGGACTTTGAACGGATGAATGAGGCTGCCCAAACCTTGTTTGATTATACGGACTTTACCAGCTTCAGCAAACTTCATACAGATGTTAAAACCAATAATTGCAAGATTATGCATGCTGCCTGGACTCGGGTAGACGATGTGACTTGGGTTTTCACCATCCAGGCCGACCGGTTCCTGCGGAACATGGTACGTGCCATTGTCGGCACTCTACTCGAAGTGGGTCGTGGAAAACTTTCTGTTGAAGGTTTCCGACGCGTCATCGAACAGAAGGACCGTTGCCAGGCAGGAACCTCCGTTCCCGGAAATGCATTGTTTCTGGTGGATGTAGCCTATCCGGAAACGACTTTTTTAGAATAAACAGAGGGATGCACTACAAAAACGTACCCCCCCTCCCTTTAATTTTTAATTTTTAATTAACTCTATGTGGTTATTGCTTGCTTTCCTTTCTGCTGCCTTGCTGGGATTTTACGATGTCTTCAAGAAGAAGTCGCTTCGTGATAATGCCGTACTGCCGGTACTTTTCTTGAACACGCTGTTTTCGAGCCTTATATTTCTTCCTTTCATTCTTGTATCTGCCTTTGCGCCGTCAGTGTTGGGAGGTACGATGTTTGATGTTCCCGTGGTGGGGTGGGAGGTGCATAAGTTTATTGTTGTCAAGTCGTTTATCGTGCTTTCTTCCTGGATATTCGGTTATTTTGGGATGAAGCATCTGCCGCTGACCATCGTGGGACCGATTAATGCGACGCGTCCCGTAATGGTGCTTGTAGGTGCTATGCTTGTGTTTGGCGAACGCTTGAACCTTTATCAATGGATTGGCGTGCTGCTTGCCATAGTCTCCTTCTTCATGCTGAGCCGTTCGGGTAAGAAAGAGGGAATCGACTTCAAGCATAACAAATGGATTCTTTTCATCGTGCTGGCTGCCGTTGCTGGAGCTGTCAGTGGGCTGTATGACAAATACCTGATGAAGCAGCTCAACCCGATGTTGGTGCAGTCGTGGTATAATGTCTACCAAGTCTTTATCATGTGTCCCATCATCCTGCTGTTGTGGTATCCCAAGCGAAAAGAAAGTACCCCGTTTCGTTGGGACTGGACCATTATCTGTATCTCCATTTTCCTTTGTGCGGCAGACTTTGTCTATTTTTATGCCCTAAGCTATGAGGACTCCATGATTTCCATTGTTTCGATGGTGCGTCGTGGTAGTGTTGTAGTTTCCTTCCTTTTCGGTGCGCTTTTCTTCCGTGAAAAGAATTTAAAAAGTAAGGCTGTCGACCTCATTTTGGTGTTGATTGGAATGTTCTTCTTATATTTGGGGAGTAAATAAACAAGTGATATATGGCAGAAGACCTATACATAAATGCTGGTAGCAAGACAGAGAAATATCGCGCTTTGCTTCCTCAACTGAAAAATCTGCTGGCAGGTGAAGATGACTTGATAGCCAATCTGGCGAATGCTTCGGCGGCGCTGAAAGAGACTTTCCATTTCTTTTGGGTAGGCTTCTATTTAGTGAAGGGTGAAGAATTGGTGTTAGGACCTTTCCAGGGACCGATAGCTTGTACGCGCATCAGGAAAGGCCGCGGTGTTTGCGGCGCGGCATGGGATAGAGCCGAGACGTTGGTTGTGCCCGATGTGGATGCATTTCCCGGACAATATAGCCTGCAGCTTGCTGTCGCGTTCGGAGATCGTGGTTCCGCTGAAGCGTGAGGACGGTGAAGTGTGGGGAGTATTGGATATTGACAGTGACGATTTGGGCAGTTTTGATGAAACAGATGCCCGTTTCCTTGAAGAAATGATTAAAATGTTATGATAAGAAAACTGAGTGCTTTTTTGATTTTGGCTTTCATCGGATGGGGGTATTTGCAGGCTCAGGAAGCCAAGACGTGTTTTAAGAATATGCCGGATTCTATATGTCCGTTGCTTAGCGCCGTGAACCGTGCGGATTTTATAGACTTTCTGGAAAGTAAGATGAAAGCTGAGGTGACCAACAGCTTTGGTGGTAAATCGGAAATGACGGAACTTTCTCCAGACTATATACATGTGAAGATGACGCCCCAGAGTTCATGGCAGATGAAGCTCTTGCCTACTAACGACAGTACGAAGGTGATTTGTGTGGTTGCTACGGTTTGTGCTCCGGCTTGCGACAGCCATGTCAAGTTCTATACGACAGACTGGAAGGAGCTGGTTGCTTCGTCCTACCTGCCGGTATTGCCCGTTCTGGATGATTTTATCGCTGAGGCTGCGGATACGGTGGATATCTATGAGTATGAGGATGCTCGTCGCCAGGCCGACATGCTGCTGATGAAAGCGGACCTTTCTGCGAAGGACGCCACGTTGGCATTCACTTTTACCACGACCGATTACATGGGTAAAGAAGCGGCGGAAAAACTAAAATCGTTTGTCCGCCGTCCTATTGTTTATACTTGGAATCAAGGGAAGTTCGGGAAATCCTCTACTTCACTTTGATTCTGTCGAATCCCTCTCCATAGACTCCGATGACTGCACTTTGTGATACAAAGGCATTGGGGTCTATGTCTTTTATGAGCCGGAAAATGATGGTGGACTCCCGCTTCTTGGCAAGCACGAACAGCATTTTTATCTCTTTTCCCGTATAGAAGCCCGAGGCATTGATGACCGTTGCACCTCTGTGGGGATATACCTGGATGTGCTTGGCTATCTCCTCATATTTATCGCTGATAATAAAGAATTGTACGGACTGGCGGGCACTGTTCACCACTTGGTCGAGCACGAAGCTGCATATGTATAGAGTAACGTAGCCATACACCACCTTTTCCCAATCTTTTAGAACAAAGTAACTGGACGAGATGATGATAAGGTCACATATCAACATGACTCTGCCCAGCGTGATGTCGCGGTACTTGTTGATTACGGCGGCAATGATGTCCGTGCCGCCAGTACTGCCGTTGTTGGAAAAGGCGATGCCGATGCCGCTACCGCAGAAGGAGGCACCGATGACACAAGCCATGAAAGGCTGGTCGTGCAGGAGGACAACACCCTCAGTCAGTTTTTGGATAATGGAAAGGAAAAAGGTCAGGGTGAATACGGCAAAGATTGTCTTTACGCTGAACTTCCATCCCAACACACGTAGGGCAAGCAATAGAAGCAGGAAGTTGATGGCAAAGTACGTATATTGGACGGGAAATCCTGTGGCAAAATATACGATGGATGCAATGCCCGGTACGCCACCGGTAGTAATATCGTTGGGAAGCAGGAAGACTGTCCAGCCGATACCGTACAAGACCATGCCTAAGGCAATCATCAGATAATCCCGCAGTTCGCGCATAGTGTTCTGTCGGGAGGGAATATTTACTATTGTTTTCATTATAATTTTATGTGGTTGTGAAAATGCGGGGACAAAGATACTGCTTATTTGGGATATAATGTTGAAAAAAAAATGCAGATTTTTGCAACCAAACTTCATCTTTCTGCGTCTAATAAATAAAAAGAGGAGATTATGAATATGAAAATGAATTTTTCCATGAACGAGATTCGTCTTAAAGTAGAAGAGTATATAAAGAAAGGTGGCCGGGCAGCTGGTCGTCCAGTACTGACGGCTTATTATGTGATGACTGCAGACTCTACTCCGGAGAGTGAAAGGACAAATATCATGATTGCTTTGGTGGCCATTGTATTTCCTACCAGTATAGAAGACCTTTTGGGACAAGTCTTTATGGTAGGGAAGGGATTTGCCGCAGTTTATGCTTATAAGAAAGTGAAGAAATACATCACTCCACAGATAAAAGACAAGGTTGAAGCTAAATTGGATGAGTGGTTCCATGAGAATGTGACGGAGGTGGTGGAGCCACTTTATCTGGAATAGCAGTTCGCCACGGAGATTATGCTGATTTGTACGGATTGAATTCATATCGCGTATTTGTATCTGTGCGAATCAGCATAATCTCCGTGACGGACTGTTTATTGTTTTTTGCTCAAGAAGCGTTTAGCCAGATATTTCCGTACCGGTTCATCATAGAATTTCAGGCATAGATAGGCTAACAATATATTCCATGCATAGACGCATAAGGCAACCTGCCAAGTCTGCTCCAACGTGAAGAGCTGGTTCTTGATGAGCCATGCATAGAACAAGTACATAAATGGATAGTGTATCACATAGACAGGATAGGATATATCTCCCAGGAACTTGCATATCTGGGTCGATTTCTTATCCGTTGTGGTACCGGAAGCTCCTAACCAGACAAGAATCGGAAAAGCTATGATGACACAGAACACTTCATAAATGCCATTTGTACAGACCGGCGCCGTACCTTCCAGATAGGGCACTGAGAACAAGGTAATCAATGCAATGGTGCATATCCAGAAAGCGCCTTTCACCTTAATGGGCTTGAAGTTGCGCGATAAAAGCATACCCATGGAGAAAGGGAAAAGCATCCTCAATAATCCTCCGATAAAGTTTATTCCGTCCAGTGTCCAACCTACTCCCATATTGCCATATCCGGAGACATCGAAGATGGCGAATGATGCCAATGCTATTCCCAGCAATATTGTCAGTACGGTCAGTGCTTTGTTTGACAATCGTCGGATGAACAAGGCATAAAGGATGTTGCCTATATACTCAAAGAACAATGACCAGCAAGGACCATTCAAGGGAAACATTTCGCCATTACCACGGACTTCATAGCCTGCTCCCGGCATTGCGGGAATAAAGAATATGGAGCAGAGAAGGGACAGCATAATCATTGATAGGGCAATATGTGTTCCGTCCCATTGTATGCATCCTTGAATGCAGAAGGTGATGGCGCCCAAAACAGCGCCCATAATTACCATCGGATGAAGACGTATCAGACGTCGCTTGAAAAAACTCTTCATGGTGAGGCTCCTGCCCCAACGGTCGTCATAAGCATACCCGATAACGAATCCCGATAGTATAAAGAAGAAATCTACAGCTAAATAGCCGTGGTTGAAGGTTTCGATAATGCCACCACCGGCAAAAGCGTAGCCTTCGAATATATGATACCATATAACCATCAAGGCTGCTACGCCACGGAGCCCGTCGAGAAGGTCATAATGTGCTTTGGTGTCTGAAAAGGCAGAAGATGAAATGTACGACATCTGTTTTTTCTGTTGTTTGGTTAATGTTTTCGGATGTCAAAGATACGCCATGCGAAGCGAAGTTCTTTTGCTTAAAAGCAAAAAAGAACGGTAATCTTCTATTTTTTTGCGCGTACCCGGCTGAGAGTATAGATGGAAATACCCAGGAAAGCTGCCACATATTTTAGCTTCACCCGATTTATCAGTCCGGGGTAACGGCGGTTAAATTGTTCATACCGCTCTTGGGGAGGCAGTTGGAGTCTTTCCACAAACATATGACTGAGCTCCTTGTTTACGTTCTGATGCAGTATTCTGCTCCAGTTGGCTATATCAATATATGTTTCGTAGAGAGCATTTAACTTGTCTATGTGGATAGTATAGATTTTGCAGTCCGAAAGAGTTTCAATGCTTTCTACCGACGGCTGCTGATAGTACAGTGAATCCATTCCGAAGGTTACATCACCTTCCTGGCTGAACCAAGTGGTGGTATCTTGTCCGTCGTGATGAAATACGGAACGGGTGACCCCTTCCTCAATGAAATAAATCAAACGGTCTGTTACTCCCGCTTGTACTATATAAGTTCCTTTAGGATAGTATCTTACCTGCATATTCGTCAAAAGTGCCTGAAGTGCTTCTTCGGAAACCGGATAAATCTGCCTGATTTTATGAATGATGTTGTTCATTGGAGGGGAACTTTTTATTCGTTTACAAACTTACATAATTTTATTAACTAAAACAGAACTTTGATATACAAATGTGTGCGTTGCCTCATAAGCGTTTATGGTATAATGGAATTTTTCTTGTAAAAGAGATGTTTGTTCTTTGAATATTGTATCTTTGTAGAAAACGGTAGCCTATGAATAAAATATTGGTAACATTATTGGCTCTAATCGGAGGCAGCTGCATTTCATTCGCACAGATGGAGACCGGAAGAATTTCCGATACAGCTGAGGATACATTGAGAATAGAAAATGAAATTGTCGCTGTTGATACCGGATTTTACCAGTCAGTAGTCCGCTATGATACGGTGCGCTATAATTTGAAAATGCAGAGTGTTTACAAAAAGGCTTTTCAACTAAAGAATGATGTTTTTGTGGAAAAGATGAAAGAGCCGTGGTTAGATGATATTCTCAGAAATATCTTATTTAAATAACCATGAATTTGTGCTTTGCGGCATTCGGTTGACTTCCAGGTTTAACTCACTCGGTTAAACCACACTAAATTCAGCATTCTCTAAAAACAAAAATCAGATAGAAATCTTGCGATAACTATCTGATTTTCTTAAGAGCGGAAGACGGGGCTCAAACCCGCGACCCTCAGCTTGGAAGGCTAATGCTCTATCAACTGAGCTACTTCCGCAATTTTTTGTGGGCAAAGATGGATTCGAACCACCGAAGGCGTAAGCCAGCAGATTTACAGTCTGCCCCATTTGGCCACTCTGGTATTTGCCCCTTTTGCACTTAAGATTCTATCTCAATTCTCTCATTGAGTAGGTTTGTTTCTCAATTGCGGTGCAAAGATACGACTATTTTTGTAAACTCCAAGCAAAATCTATCATTTTTATTGCAGTAATTGCACATTCGTCTCCTTTATTACCCAGCTTGCCACCGGCGCGGTCTTCTGCTTGCTCCATAGTATTGGTAGTAATTAATCCGTAAATTACTGGTACATCGCCACTTGCGTTTAATTGGGTAATTCCTTGGGTAGCACCCATGCAAACATAGTCAAAATGTGGAGTATCTCCTCTGACTACACAACCAATTGCAATAACTGCATCGACTTCACTGTATTCGATAAGTTGGTTGGCACCGAAAGTCAGTTCAAAACTGCCGGGTACTGTTTTTACCAGGATATTTTCATCTTTGGCTCCATGTTTTTTTAAGGTGTCTATGGCACCTTTTAGGAGAGCACCGGTAATATTATAATTCCACTCAGATACAACGATGCCGAATTTCATTTTTTCCGCGCTGGGTACAGAACTGAAATCGTAGTCTGAAAGATTGTGATAAGCTGTTGCCATAAATAAGGAATTAAGAATTAAAAATTAATAATTGAAAATTAAAGGGAGAGGGGAGATAAAAGAGGCACGGACTGCACGGATTCACGGCTATTGTGTTTTTCCGTGTTTTCCGTGTAATCCGTGCCTGAAATGTCTTTATAATAAAGTATATTACTTCTTCAACAGTTTGGCTTGTTCGATATACTTGTCGATATCCATTGCCTGGTATGAACGGAAGTATTTATCCTTGATAGTGGTATACGCCTGAATTGCATCGTCATATTTACCTTGCTTTACCAGGATTTCTCCGGCTTGCAGCAGGTAGATGGGGCTGAGGGAGTTGTTGTCGGCTTCGTTGGCGGCTTTCAGCAGCATAGAAGCGGCTTTGTCCAGTTGGCCGAGCTGCGCATAGCAGTTACCCATAGCACCTTTCATGGCAGGAGTTACCATTTGGTCGTCTCCGTCAAAGCTGTCCAATGCTTTCACTGCTTCGTCATATTTGCCGAGGTGTGCATAGCAGAGACCCATATAGGCTTTTGCAAGATTGGCTGCTTTTGTGCCGCTGTATTCATCTGCCACTTTTACAAATCCGGCAAAACCGATGCTGTCACCGTTCAGTGCTTGTACATAAGCGTCTGCTTCGAAGTATTCTTGTCCTTTGAATAAGGCAGCTTGTGCTTTTTCTTCACGGGGGTCTGCATAAAGGTTCTTGTACATCACTACACCGGCTATGATGATGATTACTGCTACTACAGCGCCGATGATTGCTTTTTTGTTCTTAATGAAAAAGGCCTCCGATTGTGTCAGTGCATCCTCCACGTTTAAGGCTTCATTCGTCTTTTTTTGTTCTGCCATTTTTATATAATCTTTTTGTTATTATTCTTATTTATCTATTTCGACCCGCAAAAGTAAGTTTTTTATAGCTATCAACGAAATTTAGCAGCATCTTTTTTTGTATTGTATCAGAAAACACTGAAATTATTTCTACTTTTCAATAAGCCGGGCTTCACCTCTGTGTTAAAAATAAGCAGGCTTATTTTGTACTGCTTTTGGTTTTGCATTATCTTTGTAACCGAACTCATCGTTACTATAATGATACTGAAACGTATATCTATACTCAATTATAAGAACTTGGAGCAGGTAGAGCTTACATTCTCGCCCAAGTTGAACTGCTTTTTCGGACAGAACGGCATGGGGAAAACGAACCTGCTGGATGCGGTGTATTTCTTGTCTTTCTGTAAAAGTGCCGGTAATCCCATTGATTCCCAGAATATCCGCCATGATGCCGACTTCTTTGTTATTCAAGGGTTTTATGAGGCTGCCGATGGGACTCCTGAAGAAATCTACTGTGGTATGAAGAGGCGCCAGAAGAAACAGTTCAAGCGAAACAAGAAGGAGTATACGCGTTTGTCAGACCATATCGGCTTCCTGCCTTTGGTCATGGTCTCGCCTGCCGATTCGGAGTTGATAGCAGGAGGCAGTGATGAACGCCGACGTTTTATGGATGTGGTTATCTCGCAGTACGACAAAGAGTATCTGGATGCTTTGATACGATACAATAAAGCTTTGGTGCAGCGGAATACCTTACTGAAGAGTGAACAGCCGGTGGAGGAAGAGCTCTTTCTGGTTTGGGAGGAGATGATGGCGCAAGCCGGCGAAGTGGTGTTCCGCAAACGTGAGGCCTTTATCCGTGAGTTTATTCCTATTTTCCAGTCTTTCTATTCATTCATTTCGCAAGATAGGGAGAAGGTGGGATTAAGCTATGATTCCCATGCCCGCGATGCCTCTTTGCTGGAAGTACTGAAGGAAAGCCGTGTACGCGACCAGATTATGGGCTATTCATTGCGCGGTGTGCACAAGGACGAGCTGAATATGCTTTTGGGAAATTTCCCCATCAAACGTGAAGGATCGCAGGGACAGAACAAGACTTATCTGGTAGCGTTGAAGCTGGCACAGTTTGATTTCCTGAAACGTACCGGGACCACTGTTCCCTTGTTGTTGCTGGACGATATCTTTGACAAACTGGATGCCTCGCGTGTGGAGCAAATCATCAAGTTGGTGGCAGGCGACAGTTTCGGACAGATTTTTATAACCGATACCAACCGCGAACACCTGGACCGTATTCTGCATAAAGTGGGCAGTGATTATAAGATGTTCCGTGTGGAGCAGGGAATAGTTGCTGAGATGAAGGAGGAAGAGGCATGAAGCGAAATAATGCCGAACAGATAGGTGAGCTTATCCGTCATTACCTCAGGCAGGAAAGTCTGGAGTCTCCGCTGAATGAACGGCGGCTTATCAGTGCGTGGCCCGAAGTGCTGGGCCCTACTATTGCCTCCTACACCCGTGAACTTTATATAAAGAACCAGGTACTTTATGTACACCTCACTTCTGCTGCCCTGCGCCAGGAGCTGATGATGGGGCGTGAGTTGCTGGTGCGCAACTTGAACCGTCATGTGGGGGCTCAGGTCATAACGAATATCATATTCAGATGAGCATCCTCAGCTCATCTATTCTTTCAATCTTCAGTTCTTTCAATTCCTGGACTGCCCGGTCATAATACATCGGAGTTTCCAAATCCTTGTTGTCATGCGCATCCAGTCCGATGATAGCTGTACAGCCTTCATTGGCAGCGATTCGCCAGAATTCCGGGCATGGGTAGGTGGATAAGCTGTGCGCTTCATTGTAGGCTACATAGCCTATATTGTATTCCAACGGGACATTCAGGCGTGCAGCAGTGCGGCAGATGTGCCGGCTGATGGTAGTGCAATGGTGGTCGAATCTCGGATAGGAACGCATGAACAAGTCCGGATGGGCAAGGCAAGAGAATAATCCGCTTTCCATACCTTCGATGGCGCTCTCTTCGTAAAGGTCGAGCATATCGCGGCTGTCCGTATGATGGCCGAAGTAGGGGAACTTTTCATCAGTGTGGTAGTGATGGTTTCCGAAGATGATATAGTCCAGTTGGTACTTCTTGATTTGTTCTTTCAGCCAATGGATATATTGGGGGAAGTATTCACATTCAAGTCCTATTCTGATGTCTATCCGGTCGTGGTATTTCTCACGGAGCGTCTTAAGACTCTCCACGTAGCCGGGAAGCTCTTCGGGGAGCATCCGCATGTCGGCTACGTAGTCAGTACGGTATTTCCAGGGAGTGTGGTCCGAAAATCCGAGTATCCGGTAACCGCCTTTGATGGCACTGAGCACATAGTCTTCATCATCTCCGGTGGCATGCATGCAGCGTGTGGTGTGCGTGTGATAATTAGTTTTCATTGCGTTATGATTTCATCCATGCGTATATCAAACGGTTCCGCAGGAACTTCTTCTACGAGTTGAAACGGGAAACAGATGCCGGCTTTGTAGGCTAATGGGATGCGGGGCAGAAGCCGGTCGTAGTAACCTTTACCGCGCCCCAGACGGTTGCCGTTACGGTCGAATGCGACACCGGGAACTACTATGAAGTCAATGTCTGCATAGTCGGTAAATAGCTCGCCGGTTGGTTCTTCAATGCCGTATGCGCCGGGTTTCAGGTCTTCCGGTCCGGTGTACAGCCGCAGTTCCAGGTCGTCGCCTACAACTACCGGAAGCAGTATTCGCTTTTCGCGGCTCCACTTCCGGATAAATTCGTGTGTGTCCACTTCGTCTTTGAGAGAGTGATAAAGCAGTACGGTTGTTGCCGCCCTGAAAGCAGGATGTGCCTCGAGGGCGGCAAGTATTTCAGCAGACTGACGCGTAGTGGAAGAGCTGTGTCGGGTCTTCAACAAAGCTACCTGCCTGCGCAGTTCTTTTTTCCTTTCCATCATCTTTTGTATCCTCTATGATTGGTGTCGCTTCCGGGGCTTTGGGGAATGCCTCGCCACGTTCCAGAATATCCAATGCCTTCTTGACGGTAGCATCGCTCTGGTTGATGTAGCGGATGTATTGCTCCCTTCCCAGTATGTTATAGATAATGTTGCCGTAAAGGCTTCTTTCCAGTAGCTTGTAAGACTTGTGTATAAGCAGGTTGCGCCGCTTTACTCCCTTGGAGTCTGCAAAACGCACAAACTGTTCCACAATACCCTGATGGCGAAGGTACTTCAATAAGTCTTCTTCATTGTCGTATTCACTCAATTTCGTGCGGTTGCGGTCGGTATACTGGAAGCTGAATTGCAGAATCAGTCCCTTGTTGCTTACTTCTATCAGGTAAGAAGATACTCCGGTGGTGTCTTGCGGAACGAATACGTCCGGCATAATGCCACCGCCGCCGTATACGGGTCTGCCCAAGCCGGTAGAGTAACGTAGGTTTTCGTCCAGTTTGATACTGTCTTTGGAGAAGAACTCGCCGTGTTCGTAACGGGTAATCCAGTCCATTTCGTATTTGCTGTCCTTACCGTTCTCATAGGGACGCTGGATGCAACGGCCCGATGGGGTGTAATAGCGGGCAATGGTCAGGCGGATGGCGGAACCGTCGCTGAAGTCGATGGGTTGCTGTACGAGTCCCTTGCCGAAGGAACGGCGTCCTACAATGGTCCCGCGGTCATTGTCCTGAATGGCGCCCGCAAAGATTTCGCTGGCCGAAGCGGAGCCTTCATTCACCAATACTATCAGCGGCAGCTTCTGGCAACTGCCGGTGCCGTTGGCATATTCCTCCATACGGGGATATTTGCGGCCGTGGGTATACACTATCAGCTTTCCTTCCGGCAGGAATTCGTTCACCATGCGCGTGGCGGCTTCCATGTATCCTCCGGTATTGTCGCGCAGGTCGATAATCAGGCCTTTGCATTTCTCGTGGCTCAGTTGGGCAATCGCATTCAGCAGCTCCACGTGTGTGGTGCGTCCGAATTTGCTGATTTGTATATAGCCATAGTCATCATCGAGCATATAGGCTGCATCAATGGTGTTTTGCGGGATGTCACCGCGTGTGATGGTGAAGTCGAGCAACTCCTTTTCCGTGGCACGCTTGACGCCTAACTTCACTTGGCTTCCTTTCGGACCTTTCAGGTTGCGCATAGCCTTTTCGTTTGTCAGGCCTTTGCCTGCAAAAAGACTGTCGTTGACCATCACAATGCGGTCGCCTGCCATCAGGCCCACTTTCTCGGACGGTCCGCCGGGAATCACGCTGTTTACGTGTATCGTGTCTTCCTGAATGGTGAACTGGATGCCTATACCGCTGAAGCTGCCTTCAAGTTCGGAATTAACCTCCTCCAGTTTCTGTGCGGGGATGTAGGTGGAGTGGGGGTCGAGTTCCGCCAATATCTGTGGCATGGCCTTCTCTACCAAATCGGTCATGTTGACGGTATCCACATACTGGTCGTCAATAACACGCAGCAAGGCATTCAGCTTGTTGGACGAGCTATTGATGATTCCCAGTTTATTACCGGCAAAATGCCTGGCATAAAACGTTCCGATAAGGATTCCCGCGACTACGCTGATTGCGATGATAAGCGGCATAAAGCGGGAAGTATTTTTTGTACTCATGATGTTTATTTACTATTAGACTATTTACAATTTACTATTTGGCTGCACATGCAATTTTCAACTTTCTATTATCCATTATCCATTGAAATAAATACCACCTCGATGCCTGCCCGTTTCAAAAGTTCGATACCATCTTCCAGGCGGTATTTCTCGGAGTAGACCACCCGTTTGATGCCTGCCTGGATAATCAGTTTGGCACATTCTATGCATGGGGAGGCGGTGACGTACATGGTGGCACCGTTACTGCTGTTGTTTGAACGGGCTATTTTGGTAATGGCATTTGCTTCGGCATGGAGCACGTATGGTTTGGTGACGTTGTTCTCATCTTCGCACACATTCTCAAAACCGGAAGGAGTACCGTTGTAGCCGTCGGAGATAATCATCTTGTCTTTTACAATCAGTGCACCGACCTGGCGGCGTTGGCAATACGAATTTTCGGCCCAAATGCTTGCCATACGTATATAACGCCTGTCCAATGCTTCTTGTTTGTCTTTTGTAGAATCGTCCATCATATTTATGTTTTATCGTTGCGGGGTGAATCCCATGACTCTGGTTGTCGGTCCGTCTTTAAAATAGAGGGTCAGTGAATTGGCATCCCCTTCATACTTGTACACATTTTGCAGTCCGGAGATGAATGCCTTGGCCAGTGCATCGCTCTCTGCGGACCCCGTAACCTTTACGCTGATGCTGAGCGAGCCTGAAGCTCCGTCGGCTTTCCAAGTGCCGTTGACGCTTGAGTTGATGCCTTGTCCGTTGACGGTGGTGCCCATCAGTTCTCCATCCAGTTCGGTACCTTCAAAATTGAGGGTGAAGGTACTTTTCTGATTATATAGCTTGTCCAGACTCTTCTTCATCTCTTCCTCATTGTTGTTCCAAAGGTTTGGATAGAATTGGGCATTGCTGCCTTTATTGGTGAGTCGGCTGAGCTTCCATGTCTTCCCGGTGAATATCCCGACAACATCGTCTTCATTGTCGCAACCGCTTAACAGGGGAAGCAACGACAACATGAGCAGTATGCAACAGATGTTCCTTATAAGTCTCTTCATTTCTTTATTCCATTTCTGATTAATAATGCGTCGATTGTAGGCTCTTGTCCGCGGAAGCGTTTATAGAGCGTCATCGGATGTTCCGTTCCACCTTTGGAAAGGATATTCTCTCGGAAGGAGGCGGCAGTCTCAGGGTTGAAGATGCCCGTCTGCTTGAATAGCGAGAATGCATCTGCATCCAGCACCTCTGCCCACTTATAACTATAGTATCCGGCAGAATATCCTCCGGAAAAGATATGGGAGAATTGTGTGCTCATGCAGGCTTCTGCCACAGAAGGCAGAATCTGTGCTTTTTCCCAAGCCTTCTTTTCATAGGCTTTCACGTCACCTTCAAACGGGGTGTTACGTGTGTACCAAGCCATATCAAGCAGGCCGAAGCTAACCTGGCGGAGGCAGGCGTATGCCGCGTTGAAGTTGGAGGAATCCACAATGCGCTGTACCAGTTCGTCCGGTATCAGTTCACCGGTTTGGTAATGGCGGGCAAACGTATGCAGGAATTCCTTTTCGATAGCGAAGTTCTCCATGAATTGGGAGGGGAGTTCCACAAAGTCCCAATACACATTGGTCCCACTCAGGCTTCCGTAGGTGGAATTGGCAAACATACCATGCAGGCTGTGTCCGAATTCGTGCAGGAAGGTTTCTACTTCACCGAAGGTCAATAGGGCGGGTTTGTCTTGTGTCGGTTTGGTGAAGTTCATCACGATGGATATGTGGGGACGGCTGTTCTCGCCGGTCTTCTCGTCAATCCACTGCTCCTTGTAGCTGGTCATCCAGGCTCCCGAGCGCTTGCCTGCCCGGGGGTGGAAGTCGGTATAGAACACAGCCAGGAATTTTCCGTCTTTGTCGAATACCTCGTAGGCGTCCACATCCTTGTGATAAACGGGAATATTTGGGTTCTTCTTGAAGGTGATGCCATACAGTCTGGTTGCCAGGCTGAATACACCTTCCTTCACGTTGTTCAGCTCAAAGTAAGGGCGGAGCAGCTCATCGTCGATATTGAACTTCCGGTCTTTCAGTTTATGGGAATAGTACGCCCAGTCCCACGGCATCACGACGAAGTCTTCTCCTTCCGCTTGGCGTGCCAGGGCTTGCACTTCTGCATATTCTTGTTTGGCGGTAGGCGTGTAAGCCTCCAGCAGTTGGTCCAGCAGCTTATACACGGACTCACTGTTTTGTGCCATGCGCTCCTGGAGGTTGTATTCGGCGAAGTTGTCATAGCCTAGGAGTTGGGCAATCTCCATACGGACATTGGCCAGTTTCTTTACAATTTCCAGGTTATTGCTGGCGTTGTCATGCGTACACTTCGTATTGTAGGCCATATATAGCTCACGGCGCAGGTCACGGCTGTCTGCGTAGGTCAGGAAAGGGCCATAGCTGGGAGCCTGCAAGGTGAATACCCAGCCTTCGACGCCTTTTTCCCCGGCTGTCTCTGCAGCGGCTTCTACCGCGCTCTCGGGTAGCCCGGCCAGTTGTGACTTGTCGGTGATGACAAGCTTGTAGTCGTTCGTTTCTTTCAGGTTGTTTTCACTGAACTGCAGCGTCAGCAGACTGAGCTCTTTGCATAAAGCCCGGTATTTCTCCTTGGCTTCTCCCTGGAGGTTGGCTCCATTGCGTACAAAGCCATTGTAAATATCTTCCAGCAGCTTGTGCTGTTCCGGGTTCAGCGTCTCTTTGTCTTGCTGCTCGTAAACCGCTTTGATGCGTGCAAACAGCTCTTCGTTCAGGCTGATGTTGTTTTCATGCTCGCTCATCATAGGCATGATTTCCTTGGCCAGTTCCTGCAGGTCATCGTTCGTTTCTGCGCTGAGCAGATTGCCGAATACGGTACCGACACGGTGGAGCATTTCGCCGGACTTCTCATAGGCCAGCACTGTGTTGGCAAATGTCGGGACTTCCGGATTGCGGATGATGGCATCTATTTCCGCATTCTGGCGGCGGATGCCTTCGTGGATGGCGGGTACATAGTCTCCGGTCTTAATCTTGTCGAACGGGACAGTGCCGTGTGGCGTGGAGTATGTTTCAAAAAAAGGATTTTGAGACGATATAGTGTTCATAAAGCAAAGCAATATTAGAGTTAGTATAATCTTCATCATCATTAAAGAAGCTGATAAAAAACGTACTAGCTGCAAAATTGCAAAAAAAATAGGCGACTTCTGCAGAAGCCACCTATTTTTTATTATTTTCTAACTGTATATTAGCAGTTAACTGATGCCATGTGAGCAATCAGGTCAAGAACCTTGTTAGAATAACCGATTTCGTTATCATACCAAGATACAACCTTAACGAAAGTATCAGTCAAAGCGATACCAGCCTTAGCGTCGAAGATAGAAGTGCGAGTGTCACCCAAGAAGTCAGAAGAAACAACTGCATCTTCAGTGTAACCCAGAACACCCTTCAATTCGCCTTCAGAAGCTTCCTTCATGGCAGCGCAGATTTCAGCGTAAGTAGCGGGCTTAGCCAAGTTAACTGTCAAGTCAACTACAGATACGTCCAAAGTCGGAACACGCATAGACATACCAGTCAGTTTACCGTTCAATGCCGGGATAACTTTACCTACAGCCTTAGCAGCACCGGTAGAAGACGGGATAATGTTGCCAGAAGCAGCACGACCACCTCTCCAGTCTTTCATAGAAGGACCGTCAACTGTCTTCTGAGTAGCAGTTGTAGAGTGAACAGTAGTCATCAAACCGTCAGTGATACCCCATTTGTCGTTCAATACCTTAGCGATAGGAGCCAAGCAGTTAGTAGTACAAGAAGCGTTAGATACGAATTGAGTACCCTTAACGTAAGTCTTTTCGTTAACACCGCAAACGAACATCGGAGTGTCGTCCTTAGAAGGAGCAGACATTACAACATATTTTGCGCCAGCTTCGATGTGAGCTTGAGCTTTGTCTTTGCTCAGGAACAAGCCAGTAGATTCAACAACGTATTCTGCCTCTACTTCGTTCCATTTCAAGTCAGCCGGATTTTTTTCTGCAGTGATGCGGATAGCCTGACCGTTAACGATCAATTTGCTGTTTTCAACGTCAGCTTCGATAGTACCGTCGAATTGACCGTGCATAGTGTCATACTTCAGCATGTAAGCCAAGTAGTCTACCGGGCAAAGGTCGTTGATACCTACGATCTGAATATCGTTTCTCTTCATTGCAGCGCGGAATACGAAACGTCCGATACGTCCGAATCCATTAATACCTACTTTAATCATTTTGTTTAAACTTTTAAGGGTTTTATAATGTTTAAAAATAAACTTTCGCTTACTAATTGCATTTCTTTCTGATTTGCGGTGCAAAAGTAAGAAAATGTTTTTATATTCGTAACCAAAATCATAATTAAATAATTGAAAAGATGGGAAAAAGTTCATTTTTACAGGAATTTAAGGCTTTTGCCATGAAGGGCAATGTGATAGACATGGCCGTCGGTGTGATTATCGGTGGGGCATTTGGAAAAATCGTCTCTTCCATCGTGGCAGATGTGATTATGCCTCCTATCGGGTTACTGGTGGGCGGTGTCAACTTTACAGACTTGAAGTGGGTGCTGAAACCTGCCGAAATGGTGGATGGGAAAGAGGTTGCTGCCGTGACCTTGAATTACGGTAATTTCTTGCAGGTCACTTTCGACTTTCTGATTATAGCATTCTCTATCTTCATGTTTATAAAGTTGTTGACCAAACTGACTGAAAAGAAGAAAGAAGAGGCGCTTGCCGTTCCTCCGGCTCCCCCCGTACCGAGCAAGGAAGAGGTGCTGCTGACCGAAATCCGTGACTTGCTGAAAGAAAAGTAATATCGAAGCAGAACTTCATAATGTGGTTAATGTGCCGGTTGGCATATTAATTACATTGGTACCTTTAACTCTTCCCGACACTGCCGGAAACTGTTCCTTTTTGTGCTAAGCAATAATCTTACCACAGCTGTGGTAAGAAAATAACATTGCTGTGGTAAGCAAGTTGCATAGCTGTGGTAAGAAAACAACACGGCTGTGGTGAGAATAGCTTTTCGTATATTTGTGGATAGTGTTTGCCTGAATTTAAAGCTGTTTTTAGTAAAAAAGCGTTTTTCTGTCACATTATCCCTAATAATTCCTTTACTTTTTCTACTTTTGCAAATCATTTATTAAAGTCTATACGGATTTATATGCAAGAGAAGATTATTATTCTTGATTTCGGTTCGCAAACCACGCAGCTCATAGGCCGCCGGTTGCGCGAACTGAATGTCTATTGCGAGATTGTACCTTACAACAAATTTCCATACGGAGATGAGAGTGTAAAAGGAGTTATCCTTTCGGGTAGCCCCTTTTCTGTTTATGATAAGAGTGCATTCAAGGTAGATTTGAGCGGGATTCGTGGGAAATATCCCATTCTGGGTATCTGCTACGGTGCACAGTTTATCTCCTACAGCAACGGTGGACGGGTGGAGCCGGCAGGAACCCGCGAGTACGGACGTGCCCATCTCGGTTCTTTCGATTCGGAGAATGTCCTTTTCAAAGGGGTAAGGAAGAATACCCAAGTATGGATGAGCCACGGAGACACGATTACAGCCATTCCCGACAATTTCAAGATTATAGCTTCTACGGACAAGGTAGCGATTGCTGCTTACCAGGTGTCCGGCGAGGAGATGTGGGGAGTGCAGTTCCATCCGGAAGTGTTTCATAGCGAGGATGGTACGCAGATGCTACGCAACTTCGTGGTAGACGTCTGCGGTTGCAGTCAAAGCTGGAGCGCCGCATCGTTTGTAGATACCACTGTGGCCGAACTGAAGGAGCAGCTTGGCAACGATCGCGTTATCTTGGGACTGAGTGGCGGTGTAGACTCTTCGGTAGCCGCCGTGTTGCTGCATCGTGCCATCGGTAAGAACCTGACCTGCATCTTTGTAGACCACGGACTGCTTCGCAAGAATGAGTTCAAGAATGTGATGCACGACTACGAGTGTCTGGGGTTGAATGTGATTGGTGTGGATGCCAGTGAGAAGTTCTTCAAGGATTTGAAGGGAGTGACCGAGCCTGAGCAGAAGCGTAAAATCATCGGCCGCGATTTCATCGAAGTCTTCGATGCCGAGGCGCACAAAATTACCGATGCCCGTTGGTTGGCACAAGGCACCATTTATCCCGACCGCATCGAGAGCTTGAACATTACGGGCAAGACCATCAAAAGCCATCACAACGTGGGCGGTCTGCCCGAGGAGATGAACCTCCGTCTGTGCGAGCCGTTGCAGTGGCTGTTCAAGGACGAAGTACGCCGCGTAGGACGCGAATTGGGAATGCCCGAACATCTGATTACTCGTCATCCTTTCCCTGGCCCGGGACTGGCTGTCCGCATTCTGGGGGATATAACACGAGAGAAAGTACAGACCTTGCAGGAAGCCGACGATATTTTCATCCAGGGCTTGCGTGATTGGAAAGTGAAGGATGCCGCCGGCAACGAGACATCGCTCTACCATCAGGTCTGGCAGGCGGGCGTCATTCTTCTGCCCGTACAGAGTGTGGGCGTGATGGGTGACGAACGTACCTATGAACGTGCGGTGGCCTTGCGTGCTGTTACTTCCACCGATGCCATGACGGCCGACTGGGCGCATCTGCCCTACGAATTTCTGGGCAAGGTGTCCAACGACATTATTAATAAAGTGAAAGGTGTGAACCGCGTAACCTATGACATCTCTTCAAAACCGCCCAGCACAATAGAATGGGAATAAGACCGACTGAAATTATTAACTTAAAAACAATATAGAAGAATGAAGCAGGATATGATTGTGATTCTGGATTTGGGAAGCCATGAGAACACAGTGCTTGCCAGAGCGATTCGTGCGTTGGGAGTATATAGCGAAATATACCCGCACGATATTACCGCTGCCGAACTGAAGGCTTTGCCGAATGTGAAAGGTATCATCATCAACGGTGGTCCCAATAATGTGGTTGATGGGGTATCTATCGATGTATTGCCCGAGATTTACGAAGCAGGGTTCCCCGTGATGGCCGCCGGACACGACAAGGCGTTGTGTGAAGTGAAGCTGCCGCAGTTTACGGATGATGTGGAAGCCATCAAGGATGCTGTGAAATCTTTCGTATTCGATACTTGTAAGGCTGAGGCTAATTGGAACATGACGAATTTCGTCAACGACCAGATAGAATTGATACGCCGTCAGGTAGGCGACCGTAAGGTGCTGCTGGCACTGTCCGGTGGTGTGGATAGCTCCGTGGTGGCTGCTTTGCTGCTGAAAGCTATCGGCGACAAGCTGGTTTGCGTACACGTGAACCACGGGTTGATGCGTAAGGGCGAATCGGAAGCCGTGGTGGAAATCTTTGGCAAGGAGCTGAAGGCTAACTTGATATACGTGGATGCCACAGACCGTTTCCTCTCCAAGCTTGAAAACGTGGCCGACCCCGAACAGAAGCGCAAGATTATCGGCGGAGAGTTTATCCGCGTCTTTGAGGAAGAAGCCCGTAAGCTGGACGGCATCGACTTCCTTGGACAGGGTACCATCTATCCCGACATTGTAGAGAGTGGTACAAAAACAGCCAAGATGGTGAAGTCTCATCACAACGTAGGCGGTCTGCCCGAGGATTTGCAATTTGAACTGGTGGAGCCGTTGCGCCAGTTGTTCAAGGACGAAGTACGTGCATGCGGTGTAGAGCTTGGATTGCCGTACGAGATGGTTTACCGTCAACCGTTCCCCGGTCCCGGATTGGGAGTGCGTTGTCTGGGAGCCATTACCCGCGACCGTTTGGAGGCTGTACGCGAGTCGGATGCCATTCTGCGTGAGGAATTCCAATTGGCAGGCCTGGATAAGAAGGTATGGCAGTATTTCACTGTGGTGCCCGATTTCAAATCTGTAGGTGTACGCGACAATGCGCGCTCTTTCGACTGGCCCGTCATTATCCGTGCCGTCAATACGGTGGATGCTATGACCGCTACCGTCGAGCCGGTAGACTGGCCCATCCTGATGAAGATTACAGACCGTATCCTCAAGGAAGTGAAGACCGTCAACCGTGTTTGCTACGATATGTCTCCGAAACCCAATGCGACAATCGAGTGGGAGTGAGACTGGCCAATGATAATGATAGCCTCACCTTAAAAATGGTGGGGCTGTTTTTTTATGACAAAAACAACAAAGAATAGAACAATGAAACTTTTATGTATGATTGCTGTCTTTTTGTGCATACCTTGGGTAGCCTCTGACGCGCAGAAGCAGGATTGGGGAAATTTGAAACGTTATGCAGAGGCAAATAAGGAACTGGTACGGAAGGGAAAGCAAAAGGACCGGGTGGTTTTTATGGGCAACTCAATCACAGAAGGATGGGTGGCAAATGATGCCGCTTTCTTTGAAAAAAATGGCTATGTGGGCCGTGGTATAAGTGGGCAGACTTCTTCCCATTTCCTGCTCCGTTTTCGTGAGGATGTCATCAAGCTTGCTCCGGCGCTGGTCGTGATAAATGCAGGTACCAATGACGTAGCGGAAAATGCAGGCGCTTATAATGAAGAATACACTTTTGGAAATATAGTGTCTATGGTTGAGTTGGCACGGGCTAATAAGATAAAGGTGATTTTGACATCTGTGTTGCCTGCCGCTGCTTTTGGCTGGAATTCTTCGGTGAAGGATGCTCCGCAAAAGATAATGCAGCTGAATGCCAGAATACGGGCATATGCTAAGGAGAACAAGATTCCTTATGTCGACTATTACAGTGAGATGGTAGAGGCGGAAGACGGCAATAACGCCTTGAACCCCTTGTATACTAAGGACGGGGTACACCCCACTCTGGAAGGGTATAAAGTGATGGAATCCTTGATAAAGAAAGTGATAGACAAGGTGTTGTAGGAAATCTCGGTTCAGGTGGTTATAAGAGTTTTTCTGCGTTGGGAATCATCATCTCGCCTCTGTGCAGTTCGAGCAGACCTTTCTCCTGCATGCTGTTCAGCGCTCTCGATACTCCCACGCGGGTATCATTGACCACCTGGGCCAGTTCTTCCATTTTTATTTTCAGCGTTTTCCTGCCTGCCGGACGTTCGATGTGTGTTAGGATAAAGTTGCCGATACGTCTTTCAAGGTTGTCGGTGTTTTCTGCCCAAAGGCGGTTGCTCAGACTTTGCGCGCGGTTGCTGATGATATTCATGTAATTCAGGCGGAATATATCATATTTAAACAATTCGCTCATGACGAAAGCCTTGCTTATGCTAACAGTGTGGGTCTCAGTTTGGGCGGTATAGGTCGAGACATAGGAGGTGCTCATCCCGAATAGGGATTGTGGCTCGATGACATAAGGCGCTTGAAAATATTCCGTGAAGCTGTATGAGGTATTAGCGGATGAAGTACATGAGGAGATTTCACCTTTCAATACGAATATCAGTTGACTGCATGTGTCACCGGCTTTCACGATAACTTCGCCGGCTTTATGCTTTGTAAAGTTCAGCTTGACTTTTCCTAGGATATTGGTAAAGTCTTCTTGTGCGAGTCCTTGAAAGAGTGGCAGTTGCAATAATGTATCAAACATTGTATTCATGATGCTTTTTCTTCTTGTTTTGAAACAAAAGTAGACATTATCAAGGTGTACTGTAAACTCTTTGCCCCTCTTTTTGTTTTTTTTATTGTTTCTTAAACGTGCTGTTGTCCTCTTCTGCCTTGTGGTCCGAATCCTCTTTTTCTGAATCCTCTTCTTCCGTGTCTTCCTCTTCCTCCTCTCCGGCAAACGGATCAGGCCGTTGTGGTCCGTATCCCATAAAGCATATGGCGCATAGCGTGCCTGCTATGGCTCCGCTAAGGTGTCCTTCCCAAGAAGTGGTGGCCTTTGCAAATTGTGGGAACATATTCCATACCAGGCCGCCATATAGGAACGTTATCAACAGTGAAATGGCGATAAGCGGTACATGTTTGCGCAGTATGCCGCTGAAGAACAGAAAGAAAGCCAGTCCGTATATAATGCCACTGGCTCCGATATGCCATCCCGGTTTCCCTATAAGAAAGGTAAGTGTACCGCATCCTATCCAAATGGCAAAGAAAATGTAGGGGGCTATATGGCGGTAGAAATAGAACAGACACCACATCAGGAAAAAGAGTGGAATCGTATTGGCGAGCAGATGCTTGAAGCTGCTGTGCACCAGTGGATGTGCGAAAATTCCGAACATACCCCGCTGTTCCATCGGATATACTCCCAGTTGTGTGAAGTTCCAGTCCATGCCTATCTCCAAAAACTTCAAAATGTATAAAATGAATAGCAGGAATAGGGGTATAACCGCCGCCAATGCCATTCTGCGTATATCATGCTTCATATTTCGTACAGTGATTGCTATTTTTGTACAATACTACGGAATATTTGACGAAAACCGAAAAAAAACTGACTTTTTATTTTGCCTATAAGCTTTAATTCGTATTTTTGGGCATCGCTACATGGCTTGTAGCGCATATACCGAAATAATTAACCTTTAAATAATGCACAACTATGAGTTATTTACGATTTGACAAGACCCTGATGATTAATCTGCAAGAATCTTTGCCAAGGGAGATATTGCGGACGAATAGGTCGGGAGCCTATCATTGTACAACAATTGTAGATTGTAACACACGCAAATATCACGGTCTGTTGGTGATACCGGTCCCCAACCTTGATGATGAAAACCATGTGCTGCTGTCTTCTTTGGATGAAACTGTAATTCAGCACGGTGCGGAGTTCAACCTGGGGTTGCATAAGTATCAAGGGAACCACTTCAGTCCTAACGGACACAAGTACATTCGAGAGTTCGACTGTGAAAATATCCCCACAACTACCTATCGTGTAGGAGGTGTCATCCTTCGTAAAGAAAAGATTTTCGTACATCATGAAAATCGGATTCTGATTCGTTATACCTTGGTCGATGCCCATTCGGCAACTACACTCAGATTCCGCCCTTTCCTGGCATTCCGCAGTGTGCGCGAGTACACGCACGAAAATGCGCAGGCAAGCCGCGACTATCAGTTGGTAGAGAATGGCATTAAAACCTGCATGTATCCTGGTTATCCGGAGTTGTTCATGCAGCTCAACAAAAAGAATGAGTTCCACTTCCAGCCTGACTGGTATCGTGGTATTGAGTATCCTAAAGAACAGGAACGCGGATATGACTTCAATGAAGACCTTTATGTGCCGGGATATTTTGAAGTTGATATAAAGAAAGGGGAAAGCGTTGTCTTCTCCGCCGGTATTTCCGAGATTTCCCCCCGCAAGCTGAAGCAGACTTTTGAGTCCGAGGTGGCCGACCGCACTCCGCGTGACAGCTTTTACCACTGTCTGAAAAACTCGGCGCACCAGTTCCACAACAAGCAGGGAGAGGAGCATTATGTGCTTGCAGGTTATCCTTGGTTCAAGTGCCGTGCCCGTGACTTGTTCATCTCCCTGCCGGGTCTTACTTTGGCCTTAGGCGAACAAGATGAATTTGAAGACGTGATGAAAACAGCCGAAAAGGCTATCCGTGAATTTATCAATGGAGAACCTTCTTCCTATAAGATATACGAGATGGAGCATCCGGATGTGCTGCTGTGGGCTGTCTGGGCTTTACAGCAGTATGCTAAGGAGACTTCGCGTGAAAATTGCCGGCAGATGTACGGTAATCTCCTTGAAGAGATTGTTGACTATATCCGTGAACGCAGGCATGGCAATCTCTTCCTGCACGAAAATGGATTGTTGTATACCAATGGTACCGAGAAAGCGGTTACCTGGATGAACTCTACCGCCAATGGCCGTCCGGTTATTCCGCGTACGGGCTATATTGTGGAAGTGAATGCACTGTGGTACAATGCCCTGCGTTTTGTAGCCGATATGGTGCGGGAGGGAGGCAATGAAATTCTTGCTGATACACTGGACGCTCAGGCAGAAGTTACCGGAAAGTCTTTCGTAGACGTATTCCGCAATGAGTATGGCTATCTGTTTGACTATGTGGATGGTTATATGATGGATTGGAGTGTACGTCCCAACATGATATTTACTGTTGCTTTTGACTATTCTCCGTTGGATAGGGCCCAGAAAAAGCAGGTACTCGATATTGTGACGAAAGAACTGTTGACTCCGAAGGGTTTGCGTACACTGAGCCCCAAGAGTGGCGGATACAATCCGAATTATGTAGGTCCTCAGATTCAAAGAGATTATGCCTATCATCAGGGTACGGCATGGCCGTGGCTGATGGGTTTTTACATGGAAGCATATCTGCGTATCTATAAAGTGAGTGGCGTGTCGTTTGTAGAAAGATACCTCATCGGTATGGAAGATGAAATGACTTCCCATTGTATTGGCGCATTGCCCGAACTCTTCGATGGTAATCCTCCGTTTGTAGGAAGAGGGGCGGTGTCATTTGCCATGAATACGGCAGAAATCCTGCGTATCTTGAAGTTATTGTCTAAGTATAATTTATAAAAGGAGGAACGAAGATGAAAGTTTTAATGTTTGGATGGGAATTTCCTCCCAAAATATATGGTGGTCTTGCGGTTGCTTCTTATGGAATAACTAAAGGATTAAGTTTGCAGGGCGATGTGGAAACTACTTTCTGCATGCCCAAGCCGACGGGTGAAGAAGAGGACTTCTTGAAGATAGTAGGCATGAACCAGGTGCCTATCGTGTGGCGTGATGTCGATTACAATTATTTGAAGTCGAGGCTGACGCGCAACATGACGCCGGAAGATTATTATTCTTTCCGCGACCATATCTATTCGGATTTCTCTTATATGCACGTCAATGACATAGGCTGCATGGACTTTGCCGGCGGTTATCCCGGCAACCTGCACGAAGAGATAAACAACTTCTCGGTGATTGCCGGAGTAGTGGCTCGCCAGCAGGAATTTGATATTATTCATGCCCACGACTGGCTGACGTATCCTGCCGGAGTGCATGCCAAGATGGTGAGCGGAAAGCCGCTCTGCATCCATGTGCATGCTACGGACTTTGACCGTTCACGTGGAAAAGTCAATCCTACCGTCTATTCTATGGAGAAGAACGGTATGGATTATGCCGACTGCATCATGTGCGTGTCCGAACTGACCCGTCGCACGGTTATTGAGCAGTACCATCAGAATCCCAAGAAGGTGTTTGCCATGCACAATGCCGTCTATCCTCTCTCGCAGGAATACCAGGACATTCCACGTCCCGACCATTCCAAAGAGAAGATTGTGACATTCCTTGGCCGCATCACCATGCAAAAGGGACCGGAATACTTTGTGGAAGCTGCTTCACTGGTATTGCAGCGTGCCCGTAACATCCGCTTTGTTATGGCCGGTTCGGGAGATATGATGGATGCCATGATTAATCTGGCAGCCGAGCGGGGCATCGCCGACCGGTTCCATTTCCCGGGCTTCATGAAGGGAAAGCAGGTATATGAGGTTTATAAGAACAGTGATGTATTCGTTATGCCTTCCGTTTCCGAACCTTTCGGTATTGCTCCGCTGGAAGCTATGCAGTGTGGAACTCCTTCCATCATTTCAAAGCAGTCGGGATGCGGTGAAATTCTTGATAAGGTCATCAAGACCGATTATTGGGACATTCATGCAATGGCCGATGCCATTTACTCTCTCTGCACTAATCCCGCTCTCTTCCAATATCTGCAGGAGGAAGGCAAGAAGGAAGTGGATGGAATCACGTGGGAAAAAGTAGGCTTGAGAATCCGCGCCCTCTATGAGGATGTGTTAAGAAACTATGGTAAATAACAAAAACAATAATAGAAATGAGAACTATCTGTCTTTATTTTGAAATACATCAAATCATTCATCTGAAACGTTACCGTTTCTTTGATATAGGTATCGATCATTATTACTACGATGATTATGCCAATGAAACCAGTATCAATGATGTAGCCGAACGCTCTTATATCCCGGCATTGAACACTCTGATTGAAATGGTGAAGAATTCCGGAGGTGCGTTTAAAGTGGCTTTCTCCATTTCAGGGGTTGCGCTGGAGCAGTTGGAAATATATGCACCGGCTGTCATCGACTTGTTGCACCAGCTGAATGATACTGGTTGCTGTGAGTTCCTTGCCGAGCCTTATTCTCATGGCCTTTCTTCTCTGGCCAACGAGGATTGCTTCAAGGAAGAGGTGATGCGTCAGAGCGCTAAGATGAAGCAAATGTTCGGTAAGGCGCCGAAGGTGTTTCGTAATTCCAGCCTGATTTATAATGACGAGATTGGTGCGATGGTGGCAGCTTTGGGATTCAAGGGCATGCTGACGGAAGGAGCCAAGCATGTTTTGGGTTGGAAGAGTCCGCACTATGTATACCATTGCTCCATGAATCCTAACTTGAAGTTGCTGTTGCGTGACTTTAAGCTGTCTGACGACATCAGCCTACGCTTCTCCAACTCCGAGTGGAACGAGTATCCTTTGTTTGCCGACAAGTACATCAACTGGATTGATGCTTTACCGCAGGAAGAGCAGGTCATCAACATCTTTATGGAACTCTCTGCTCTGGGCATGGCACAGCCGTTGTCTTCCAATATTCTGGAATTCCTGAAGGCACTTCCATACTGTGCCAAAGAAAAGGGGATTACTTTCTCCACACCGACGGAAATCGTTACTAAACTGAAATCTGTTTCCCAGTTGGACGTTCCATATCCGATGTCTTGGGTGGACGAAGAAAGAGATACCAGCTGCTGGCTGGGTAACGTGATGCAGCGTGAAGCATTCAACAAGTTGTATAGTGTTGCCGAACGTGTCCATCTCTGTGATGACCGTCGTATCAAGCAAGACTGGGATTATCTGCAGGCAAGTAACAACTTCCGTTTCATGACTACCAAGCAAAGCGGTGTCGGTTTGAACCGTGGCATTTATGAATCTCCTTTTGATGCTTTCACCAATTATATGAATATTCTTGGTGACTTTATCAAACGTGTCGATTCTCTTTATCCGGTAGATATAGATAATGAAGAACTGAATGCATTGCTGACCACTATCCAAAACCAAGGTACCGAGATAGAGGAACTTCATAAGGAATTGGCGAAAGCGCAGACCAAACTGGAGAAGATAAAGGCTGCGGAAAAGAAAGAGGGCAAGGCTACAGCTAAATCTGCCGCAGAAAAAACGGCAAAGGCCAAGGCTTCTGCCAAAAAGCCTGCTGCAAAGAAAACAACTAAAAAGGCTGCTGAATAATATCGGCAGCTTTCCCATCAATCATAAAAAAGCCTTCCGCTCATCGTAGAGCGGAAGGCTTTTTTATGGAATATCTGTCAGTTACTTGTTGAAACTGGTGTATGTAACTTCTATCTTCAGAGGCGATTCCACTTCGCCTTTTGCATTCTCTTTCGGACCGCCTTTCAGTTTGGCATATCCCGGCTTGAGGTCGTTTTGGATACCGGTTATGGTTTTGTTGCCGCTACTGCTTGTACTGTTGTCATAGGTAATGGAAACCGGAATCAGCAATACCTTATCCCAGTCTTCATTTTCTTTGTTCCAAGTTTTTTCCCACTCTGTCTCATTCCAAGAACTGCCGGCCTTTTCTTTGGCGGCTTTCTTGGCAGCTTGTTTTTCGTTGATGCAAGTGGTAACCAACCGGGCGATGTTGCTGAATACATATTGGTTAGTGGCAAATGCATTGTGGGTGGTTGTAAATGAGGTAATATTATCCATGACTTTGTTCTCTTCAAAGAAGCTTTTCAAGTCTTGTTTACGTATCAACAGCACGTCATTGGGAGCACTCATGCTATATTCATAGTCACTGTTTATATTATAATTCGTGAAAGTTAACTTCACGGCATTCAAGGTGTCATTGGTCAGTTTATTGTATATTGAATCGTATGGCATGGTAGCTTGAGTGAAGATACCGGCAGGAGATTTGATATAGGTATGTTGAGTTTCGGCAGCCTTTGCTTTTATCAAATCAGAATTCAGAAACTGGTTTGCCTGGATAACCTCTTTGGTAGAGGCGAATACAGTTTGCATGCTATAGAACAAAGAGTCTGTACCATCTTTTTTCTTCAGTGCTACACCGGTAGTATCATTTACGTGGTGGAAACGGAATTGCATTTGCAGAGCCACATAATCCACATAGAGGATGGTTCCATCTCCATAATCGCTCTTCACGTATACTCCTTTGAAAATCTTGTCTATGAAAGTTGCGGCGTCTTTAAAGTATTCGGGATGCTCGCGATAAACCTTCAATATTCTGTCTTCGCCGAAGGTTTTCTTGTCCAATGGGAACGTTACATTGGGATAGAAAGTATAATAACCGTTATTGTCCTTTTCAAATCTCACAGAGTCTGGAACAGACGTGTCGAAAGCTGAATAGGCCTTACGTCCGAGCAGGGACTTGGGGTCATACTTATTGTAGTACTCCTCTGGATTGATGTTGGTATAGCGATTTTTGTCCAGCTTCTTGTCCAGTTCATAGACACTCATTCGGCATGCATTCAGGGAATCGCCGAACCAACTGGAATAATAGACTGCTAGTTGTACTGAAACTACCGAGTCGGCAGTCATTGTACCTGTTGCCTTGATTGGATTTCCTTCACTGTCCCATTCGGTCACTTTATACACTTCCGGAAGTGAGAAGTTCTCCGTACAGTTCAGCTCCGTAAGGAAACTTGTTTCGTAATAACCGAATTCCGGGTCGGAAAACTTGCCTATATAGCCGGTACTCGTTTTGGCAAATACGGAATCAACGGGAAATGAACATGTTGTTACATTAAAAGTAGCAGTATGCGCTGACATGCCGTCAGAATCGGGCAACATACCCAGGCCTAATGTGCCGGTGTTGTCATCGCATCCAAAGAAAGTCAGGACTGCCAAAAGTAATGTTCCCAGATATCTTACTTTCATAGTTTTAACTGTCTAAATCGATTTTATTTTTGTTCTGTTTTCCATACCTTGTCGTAGAAGTCGTTGCAGGCTTCAGCAAAGTTTTCGGGAGATTGATATTCCAATACGGGCTTTCCGGATTCGCGGGCATAGTTCAGTACTTCCTCATTGACGTGTTCGCTTTGCTGTATAATGCCGTCGGAGAAGTCAGCAGCCAGTTTGCAAAGTGCTGTGTAGTCAATGGGTTCCTTCAATCCTGCAATATCTTTTTTGGCAATGCCTTTCAACAATAGCTTGTTAGAAAAGTCTGTGTGGAAAGCTTGTTTGAAGTCATCTTCATAAAGGGAAAATATGACTTTGGCATCTCTGAAAGAAGGTTCGTCTTTATAGGCTTTCTTGATGTACAGAGGCGCTAAAGCGGTCATCCAGCCGTGGCAGTGGATGATGTCGGGACACCAACGCAGTTTCTTCACCGTTTCCAGTACGCCGCGGGCATAGAAGATGGCACGGGCATCATTGTCTTCATACTCTTCACCATTTTCGTCTGTTACCTGCAAGCGGTTCTGGAAGTAGTCATCGTTGTCGATGAAGTATACTTGCATACGTGCAGACTGGATAGAGGCAACCTTGATGATGAGCGGGTGATCGGTATCGTCAATGATGAGGTTCATGCCGGAGAGTCGTATCACCTCATGCAGCTGGTTTCTGCGTTCGTTGATATTTCCCCATTTTGGCATAAACGTTCTGATTTCTCTGCCTTTTTCTTGAATAGCCTGAGGTAGGTTTCTGCCTACGAGGGACATTTCGGATTCTGAAACGTAAGGGGTAATTTCTTGGGTTATAAATAAAACCTTGTTCGCCTTTGTCATAATAACAATGTTCTCAATTATTCTGCAAAGATATAAAAAAAATCGGGCAATAAAGCAAACAGAGCCCGTCTATAATTCCTTATGAATTGTTAACTGATTGTTGTTCAGTGAGAAATCTTCTTTTGGAATTGTCGGAAAGTGTACTGAGTTTTGCATTAATTTGTGATATTTCTTCTTTATATGCTAAATAATGGTTTATTTTGCACCGCTTTTGAGAACAACCAAGTTATTATATAACCAATTAAAATGGAAATAGTACATACTATCAAGGACTTGCAGGCCGGACTTTCGGCTTTGAGAGCCCAGGGAAAGAAGATAGGTCTGGTACCTACGATGGGTGCCTTGCATGCCGGTCATGCCTCATTGGTGAAACGTTGTGTGGCAGAAAATGACGCTGCCGTAGTAAGCGTTTTTGTAAATCCGACCCAGTTTAATGACAAGAATGATTTAGTGAAATATCCCCGTACGCCGGAGGCTGATTGCCGTTTGCTGGAGGAGTGTGGAGCGGCATTTGTCTTTGCTCCTTCGGTGGAGGAGATGTATCCGGAACCGGATACCCGCCGTTTCAGCTATGCACCGCTGGACACAGTGATGGAAGGGGCATTCCGTCCGGGACATTTTAATGGTGTTTGCCAGATTGTGAGCAAACTGTTTGATGCTGTGCAGCCGGATCGTGCCTACTTCGGCGAGAAAGATTTCCAGCAGCTGGCAATTATTCGCGAGATGGTCCGCCAGCTGAAGTATCCTTTGGAAATTGTAGGCTGTCCCATTGTTCGTGAGGAAGACGGGTTGGCTCTGAGCAGCCGCAATGCCCGTTTATCTGCCGAAGAACGCAAAAATGCACTGAGAATTTCGCAGACTTTATTTGAAAGTCGTACCTTTGCAACCTCGCATACGGTAACTGAGACACAGAAGTTTGTGGAAGACACCATCGCAGCCACCCCCGGATTGCGTTTGGAATACTTTGAGCTGGTGGATGGCAGTACCTTACAGAAGATTGCCGATTGGGAGGAAACCTCTTATGCTGTGGGTTGTATCACGGTGTTCTGCGGGGAAGTCCGTCTGATTGACAATATCAAGTACAAAGAGCCTGCTGCCTTGTAATTTATAATTAGTAATTCGTAATTTATAAAGATATGATGATTGAAGTGTTGAAGTCGAAAATCCATTGTGCCCGCGTCACGGAAGCAAACCTGAACTATATGGGAAGCATTACGATTGATGAGGATTTGATGGATGCTGCCAACATGATTGCCGGCGAGAAGGTGTATATAGCCGACAATAATAACGGTGAACGTTTTGAAACCTACATTATTAAGGGCGAGCGCGGCTCTGGAAAAATTTGCTTGAACGGTGCGGCAGCCCGCAAGGTGCAACCTGATGACATCGTTATTATCATGTCCTACGCGCTGATGGACTTTGAAGAAGCCAAGTCATTCAAGCCGACGGTGATTTTCCCCGACCCGGCAACGAACAAGGTGGTGAAGTAGTCTCTTTATTGAAATATGGAAATAAAGCCCCGTTTGCAATTTTTCTGTAAACGGGGCTTTGTTTTTACTTCTGATTCTTCCCCGCAGGGTTCGTATGAGAATGAGGAGCCGATTTAATCTTATCGAGTAAATACAGAATCTCAGTTTGGACATCGAAATTATATCTTTGGTAGTCCTGATAGGTGGGCATCAAGTCCGGATAAAGTGTGTGGGCACACCGGTCTTTGCCCGGAAAGCATATTTGTATGGAGTTGGAGATAGAGCCTTGCATGCCGGTATAAGGTAACCGGAATAAGGTTTGTTCCATATAGGTATTGGGGGCTTGTCCACTGGGTATTCCTGCAAGGGTAGCACCCATTTTCCACAGATAGAAAGTGTAGTGGAAAGCTGCACTGAAGGTACGTTCGTTGGTAATGACGTAAATGTGTTCCGGAGTATAGAGCGCCTTTCCTTGTTGCTTTCTCAGTTCTTCCGGTGCACTGGACATACAGTTCTCGATGAAGTCGGCCCGTCGCTGTTCTATGTTTGTGGTATCTGCTTCGTCCGTACTAAAAGTGTAGTCACCGTAGGTATAGTCTGTTCCGTATGTTTGGTTGAAATCCTGCAAGTTTGTCTGTAGTTTTTGCATGTAGAGGGGAGAGATGATACGATAGAATTTTATATCCATATCCGTTTGCAGGAAGTGGTCACCGAACAGTTGGTAAAGTGTGGGTAGGACAATCGGAGTCCAGCCGCCGCTATTGTTGCGCAAATCTATGATGAGAGTGGAGGAGGCTTCCTTCTTCATCTCTTTCAACATATGGGCGAAAACTTCGGAAAGGGACGGGAGTTGCCGAATGGCTTGCAGGGTATCGGCGGGCATATCTTGTTTCAAGATATCCCGATAATAGAATCCTATTTGCCGGTATAAATCTTTCAGCCCTTGTTTTTGCATATACTCAAAATTATCCCGTGCCATGATACTGTTGATATTGATGAGCATTATTTGCTTGTCGTTGTCTACGAACTGATAGGTCAGTTGTTTGTCTGTATAAGCTTTCCAACTGTTATTGTGTTGCATGGGTGTGTTTTGCACTTCCTGCCTTGACAATAAGGGAAGGGTTAATCCTCTTGATTTGCCGTCGGGAGTAAGAAGTGAGAGGTGAAGGTTGTCTTTCATTTCAGGGAAAAGCTGTCTCAAGAAATGTTCCGTAGGCATGGACTTGCATAGATTGGCATAACGGTCATATAGGTTTTCACTGGCTTGGATAGCGGCAGTGCGGGCCAGTACCTCTTCTAAAGAATCTCCGTTGATGGTTGTGATACGGCTACCTAACAAGTCTTTGTACGTTTCAGGGATTCCTTGAAGTATAATGCCGTCGGGGATGGTGCGTACTTCCAGTGCCAGGTAACGCTGCTTTGCTTGTTGATTGGCTGTGGGAGGTAAAAGGTAGGTGTGTCCGTCTTGCAGATTGGATAGGAAAATGCTTACCTTGTCAAAAAAGGTCTGTTTCGTACTGGGAGTCCGGCGTAACTCGTTCTCCAGATGGAAAGCTTGTTCGTAGAAGAATACTTTTCCTCCGAAGCCGCTATAAGGGTCAGGATGGGTTGCTGTCAGTTCTTTTACCAGATACCGAAAGTCTGAAGCAAGGGAATCCCCGTTTAGGGGCTCTTGGGCGCTTGCCAATAGGGAAGCCAGACAGAGAAGGAAGGATAGATGAATATGTTTCATATTCTTGAAATATTAAGTTGTATGTTAGAAGGGGAAAGTAGAAGGAGAGGTTGTAGTAGAATAAAAAAGGTGGAGTTCGTATGTCTCCACCTTTCATGACAGATTCTTATTTTTTTAGCTGTTCGTTCATCGCTGCTGCTGCCTTTCGTCCGTCTCCCATGGCAAGGATTACGGTAGCACCTCCGCGGACAATGTCTCCTCCGGCAAAGATGGTCGGGATGGACGACTGCATGTTATCGTTGACGGCAATCGTTCCTTTCCGGCCCAATTCCAGTCCCTTGATGGAGCTTGGGACAATCGGGTTGGGAGATACACCTACGCTGACGATGGCAAGGTCAATGTCGATGGTTTCCGTGGCTCCGGGGATGGGTACGGGACTGCGGCGTCCGCTGGCATCCGGTTCACCCAGTTCCATTTTCTGAAGCACCACTTGTTTCACTTTTCCTTGTTCGTCGGCAATGTATTCGATTGGGTTGTGGAGGGTCAGGAATTCTACACCTTCTTCCTTGGCATGTTTCACCTCCTCGATACGTGCCGGCATTTCTTCTTCCGAACGACGGTAGATAATTAGGGCGCGCGCTGCACCGAGGCGGCGTGCAGTACGCACGGAGTCCATGGCAGTATTACCGCCGCCTATCACGGCTACACATTTGCCGAAGGGAACCGGTGTATCGGAATCTTCACTTGCCGCATCCATCAGGTTGACACGGGTCAGGTATTCATTGGACGAGAGGATATTGATGGAGTTCTCGCCGGGGATGTTCATAAAGTTGGGCAGTCCTGCACCGGAAGCTACGAATATGCCTTTGAAGCCTTCCTCTTCCAGTTGTTCCATGCTGAGCGTCTTGCCGATGATACAGTCCTTGACGAATTCTACTCCCATTTTGGCAAGGTTGTCAATTTCCACATCCACCACTTTGTTGGGCAGGCGGAACTCAGGAATGCCGTATTTCAATACACCACCAATCTCGTGCAGTGCTTCGAAAACAGTCACGTCATAGCCATACTTCGCCATATCTCCGGCAAATGACAGACCGGCGGGACCTGAACCGATGACAGCTACTTTGATACCGTTCTTTTCCTTGATTTTAGGTATGGAGATTTGTCCGCTCTCTCGTTCGTAGTCAGCGGCAAAACGTTCCAGATAGCCGATGGCTACCGGCTTTTCGTTCATCTTCAGATGGATACATTTGGATTCGCACTGTTTCTCTTGCGGACAGACGCGACCGCAGACGGCAGGCAGCGCACTGGTTTCTTTCAGTGTCTTGGCCGCTTCGAGGAATTCACCGCGCTCAATGTTCTTGATGAAGCGGGGGATGTCGATACCTACCGGACAACCTTCCGTACATCCGGGGTTGGCGCAGTCCAAGCAACGTTTGGCCTCTGTCAGCGCTTGTTCTTTCGTTAACCCTTGGTTGACTTCCTCCTTGCGGCTGTGCGAGCGGTATTCTGCATCGAGCTCGTTCATCTCCACGCGTGGAATGGCAGTCCGTTCTTTGGCTTTCATGGATTTGCGTAACTCCTGACGCCATGCAGCATTACGGCTTTTCTCATCTTCCATGTTTTCACCGGTAGCTTGGCAGGTTTGAGGTTCTTCCAGCTTGTGCATCTCCTCGCGTTCGATGCTTTTAAAAGCGCCCATACGCTTCAGCATCTCATCGAAGTCCACTTGATGTCCGTCGAACTCAGGGCCGTCCACACATACAAATTTGGTCTTTCCTCCGATGGTGATTCGGCAGGCGCCACACATGCCGGTACCGTCAACCATAATCGTATTCAGGGATACATCCGTGGGGATTTCGTATTTCTTTGTCAGCAAACAAACAAATTTCATCATGATGGCGGGGCCGATGGCGAAACACTTGTTCACCTTCTCGCGCTTGATGACTTCTTCTACGCCTTCCGTCACCAGACCTTTTCGTCCGTAGGAGCCGTCGTCGGTCATGATAATGACTTCGTCGGAGCTTTCGCGCATCTCCTTTTCAAGGATGATCAGTTCTTTGGTACGTCCTGCCAGTATGGTGATGACGCGGTTGCCGGCAGCTTTCAGCGCTTGCACGATAGGGAGCATGGGAGCTACGCCTACACCACCTCCGGCACAGACCACAGTACCGAAGTTGTCAATGTGTGTAGCTTGTCCCAACGGACCGACAACATCCGTAATGTAATCGCCTTCGTTCAGTTCGCAAAGACGGGTAGAGGAGAGCCCGACTTCCTGAACCACCAGTGTGATGGTTCCCTTTACCGGGTCGGCTTCCGCAATGGTAAGCGGCATACGTTCGCCTTTTTCGCCCACACGTACAATGACAAAGTGCCCTGCCTTACGTGATTTGGCAATCAATGGTGCTTCAATGACTAACTTAAAGACCTTTTCAGAAAAGTGTTCTTTGCTAATGATTTTATTCATTATCTAATAATTTTGTTGGTGTAATTACGCAATTACTGTCAGATTGATAGATTTTGCAAAGATAGGGGTTATTTGGTAATATCAAAAGAAGAATAGGGTAAAACTGCATGTTGTCACTGGATAACATCCCTTTGTCACTATAATTTGTTCACTTTCTACAGCCTGCCTACTTTTGAAATAAAAAATGAGGAAGAGTATGTATCGAAATGTTTTTTTAGGGGCAATTTTATTGAGTATGCCTTTGGTGGTTTGGTCGCAGCAGGATACGATTGCCGACCAGCGTTTGGAAGAAATTATGGTAACTGCTAAACTCCCGTTGGTAGAAATATCTGCCGGTAAAACAAGTTATCGGATGGATGCATCTGTCACTCAAAGTACGGGCAGTCTTTATGATGTTCTTGCTTCCCTGCCGGGAGTCGTGATAGATTCCAATGGCAATATTTTGTTGAACGGACAAAGCGGTGCAACGATTCTGATGGATGGCAAGCCTACTTATCTTTCGGGAGATGAATTGATGAGTCTGTTGAAATCTACTCCTGCAACTAATGCTGATAAGATAGATTTGATAACCCAGCCTTCCGCACGCCACGATGCGGCGGGAAGCTCCGGGTTGATTGATATACGTACAAGAAAAATAAGGCTGCGCGGTGTGAATCTGGCCTTGAACGGCAATGGCAGTCTTGGACGGACGGGTGGCGGTTATGGCGGCGTTTCCATGAATGTCAGGGAGAATAAGTTCAATCTTTATTTGAATTATTCGTATTATCAGGGAAAGGATGTCATAGACTTGTTTATCGACCGTGCGTTCGAACGGGATGGAGGAAGAATGATGCAGGACTCTTACCGGAAGCGTAGGAATTATTCGCACTATTTTCGTACCGGATGTGATTATTATCTCAATGAACGGACAGTTTGGGGAGTCTCGTTGGGTGGAAACTTTTCCCGGCAAAAGGAAAATGCAGGCATGTTTACGGAAATCCAAGAAATCGGAGTTGCGGGAAATACTTATAGCTATGCGGAGCAAAACCGGAACAATCTTTCTGCCGGGACCAGTATGGTGCATAAGCTTAAAAGAGAAGGGGGAGAACTCAGCGCTTCTTTTGATTATTTCCATTATTACCGTGTTGGAAACCAGTTGATGGATAGTTTTAAGCCCGATACATTGAAAGGGGACATGAAGGGAAATACCGACTTATATGTCGGACAGATAGATGCGGTTTATCCATTAAGTGAGGTTTGGAAGTTGCAGGCCGGAGTCAAAACCTCATTTGTTACGATAGACAATACGGCAGGTTATATGCGTCCGTCGGCTTCCGGCTGGCTGCCGGACGGGGCGCTTGGTTCCCGATTTGTATATGATGAAAATATCAATGCCTCCTATCTGCAAGCCGGCTATGAGAAAGACCGCTTGAAAATCTCAGCGGGTCTAAGGTTGGAACATACCCATGTACACGGGGACTTTGGAGGAAATACACAACAGAAAGACTCTTCGTTTACAACGAATTACTTCCATTTGTTTCCTACCATTGCTTTGCAATACGGTTTGACTTCGGAACATTTGTTTCAGTTTTCGTATGGCAGGCGTATTACCCGCCCCAATTATGGTGATTTGAATCCTTTTACCTACATATTCGATGACTATACCCATGAAGGAGGAAATACAAAACTGCATCCTTCCTTTTCTGATAATATAGAGTTGGGGTATGTGTATCGTGACTGGTTTCAGACGGTTCTCTTTTTCTCGTATACAGATGATGCTATCATGAAGAGCTATCGCGAACAAGAGGAACGGCGTATCTATGTAATGCCTCAGAATCTGTCTTCCTATGTACAGACGGGTGTGCGTGTACATGCTGCCAACCTCTCACCTGCTTCTTTTTGGAAAGTGAATCTGACCGCTATCGGTATTTATAATAATTATGGTTGGACGGAACAAGGGCAGAAAATGAAAAACCGTATGTTTACCCCGATACTCGGCTGCATGAACCAGTTTGCTTTCGCTTCAGTATGGTCGGCCGAACTTTCGGCAAATTATAATGGGCGAATGGCCTACGGACAAGCCACTGTACATCCGGTGCTGGAGGTGAACATCGGTATCCAAAAGAAGATGTTCCGTAACAGATGCACCGTTACCTTGTTTGCCAAGGATGTATTCAACACCAATTATCAAAAAGTAGATATTCGGTCTCCCGGTGTGCAGGCGTTTGTTGACGAACGGCACAACAAACGTGTGCTGGGTATTGCTTTCTCTTGGCGTTTTCAAAAAGGCAGCGATACAAAAGAAAGCAGAAGGAAAAAAGAAATAAATGAAACAAAAAGAGTAAATTTGTAACTACTATGGGCAGACTGTGGAACAAATGGCTGATGCCGGCATTATTTGCCGTGATTCTTTTTCTATGTATTCGTGTGGCGAATGATATTCCGAAACATGAATACTATTGGGAAAGTAATGAGTGGAATTTCATGTTGAAGGATATGCTTGTGGTACTCTTCATGTCTTACCCTATCTTTTTTCTATTGAAGTATTGGCTTTGTTTGTGCCGGAAGCGGAAGTTGGTGTGGTGGCAGGAATACGGGGTGGTTGTCCTGACAGCTCCCGTCTGGTGTCTTCTGACGATGTGGGTTATCCGCTTTTTGATGGGGGTAAGTCTTGATTTATACGATGTGCCTATTCCCGCCATAGTCAGTATGTTGCTTGGCGGCTTCTTCTATATATTCTTGCGTAATCAGATGATACAGAAGGAAAACGAAGCTCAACGCCTGCAATTGGAGAAGATAAAAAATGACCAGCTCCAGACAGAGCTGAAATTCCTTAAAGCACAATATCATCCACACTTTCTTTTTAATGTACTCAATACGGTTTATTTTCAGATAGATGAGAATAATGAGGCTCCACGGCATACTCTTGAGCAATTGTCCGATTTGCTTCGTTACCAATTATACAATGACGGGGAGAAAGTGCAAGTTCGTGTGGAAGTGGAATATCTGAAACAATACATCAGCCTATGTAAACTTCGTGCTACGAAGCGGCTGCAGTTGCAGGTGCATTTCGATGAAATGGAGGCGCAGGTTGAGATTTATCCATTGTTGTTTGTACCGTTGGTGGAGAATGCTTTCAAATATGTGGGAGGGAACTATTTTATAGCTATGGATATGTGTCTGAAAGAAGGCAAGTTGTGTTTTAGTATTGAAAATTCTATACCGGAACCATTAGTGCACCAGAAAGGAAAACATGGAATCGGCATAGAAAATCTGAGGCGCAGGCTGGAGCTGCTATATCCGGAGCGTCATACGCTGGACATAAATAGAGGAGATACTTTGTTTAGAGTAAAACTTGTGATAGAATTATAGGATGAAACAGGTAAAATGTGTAATAACCGATGACGAGCCTACTGCATGTGAAGGATTGCAACGCTATGTGGAAAAGGTGGATTTCCTTTCTTTAATGGGTGTATGTGAAGATGCTATGCAGTTGAACACTCTTTTGCAGACTGAGCAGCCGGACTTGTTGTTTCTGGATATTGAAATGCCTTATCTTTCGGGGCTTGAACTCTTGGCATCTCTTGCCCATCCGCCTCATGTGATTATCACTTCCGCTTATGAGCAGTATGCATTGAAAGGTTATGAACTTGATGTTACGGACTATCTGTTGAAACCGATTTCGTTTGACCGGTTCCTGAAAGCGGTGAATAAAGTACATGGTCTTTTGCAGCAGGAGAAATGGCCGGATGAAGCTAATAATTTTATATTTGTCCGTTCAGACCGTCAGATGCATAAGGTGTTGTTTAAGGATATTCTGGTGGTGGAGGGGCTGGAAAATTACGTCTGTATTTATACGGAAAGCACAAAGCTGCTTGTACGTTCTACCATGAAGCGTATGATAGAGGCTCTTCCTGGTGGAGTATTTCAGCAAGTCCATAAATCATATCTGATAAATTTGGAAAAGATTGAGATGATAGGTGGCAATCGGATTATAGTTGGGAGGCATACTGTTCCGGTGGCACGTAATTTCCGCGAGGAGGTGTTTGCACGTATTTTGAAGAATACTTTGTAGTTGCGCAGGAGAAGCTTGTCATGATAAAACTCTGGGCACGAATTACATGGATTTCACGTTTTTTGCTAACCGCAACTGTGAAATTCATGTAATTCGTGCCCGAAAGAAAGTGTCAAAGGCGTATTGCTGCACGTGACTATTATGGCCTTAGTCTATTATTTCAAATCCCGTATACGGAACCAATGCCTTTGGTATGCGGATTCCTTCTGGAGTCTGGTTGTTTTCCAGCAAGGCGGCAACGATGCGTGGCAGAGCGAGTGCGGAACCGTTCAGCGTATGGCAAAGCTCTGTTTTCTTTTCTGCCGTACGGTAGCGGCATTTCAGACGGTTGGCTTGATAAGTGTCAAAATTAGAGACGGAACTTACTTCCAGCCAGCGTTTCTGTGCTTCGGAATACACCTCAAAGTCAAAACAGAGGGCAGCCGTGAAGCTCATATCGCCACCGCAAAGGCGCAGGATGCGGTAGGGGAGTTCCAGTTTTTGAAGCAAACCTTCTACATGGTCCAGCATTTCCTGATGAGACTGTTTGGAGTGTTCCGGCTTGTCGATGCGCACCAGTTCTACTTTGGAGAATTCGTGCAGACGGTTCAGACCACGTACATCTTTTCCGTATGAGCCGGCTTCGCGACGGAAACATTGAGTATAGGCGCAATTCTTGATGGGCAACTGTTTTTCGTCCAGAATCACATCGCGGTAGATGTTTGTTACCGGAACTTCGGCTGTAGGAATCAGATATAAGTCGTCCACTTCGCAATGGTACATTTGTCCTTCTTTATCGGGAAGTTGCCCCGTGCCATAGCCGGAAGCGGCGTTCACCACTGTCGGCGGCATTACTTCTGTATAGCCGGATTTGCGTGCCTCGTCCAGGAAGAAGTTGATGAGCGCGCGTTGCAGTTGTGCACCTTTGCCTTTGTATACGGGGAATCCGGCACCGGTAATCTTAACGCCCAGGTCAAAGTCTATCAAGTCATATTTCTTGGCCAGTTCCCAGTGGGGCAGGGCATCTTTGGGCAATTCGGTTTCCATGCCGCCCATCTTCTCTACCACATTGTCGTCGGCACCGACGCCTTCGGGTACACTGTCATAGGGAACGTTGGGGATGGTGTAAAGTAAAGTCTGCAAATCGTTGGCAGCCTGCTCCATATTGGCTTGCAAGTCTTTGTTGACTTCTTTCAGCTCGGCCACGCGGCTTTTGGCGGCTTCTGCTTCTTCTTTCTTACCCTCCTTCATCAGTTGTCCGATGGATTTGGAGAGTGAGTTGGCTTCTGCCAAGTTTTTATCTAAGATGGTTTGATTGGCTTTTCTTTTGTCATTGAAGTCCAGCACTTGTGCAATGGTTTCTTTCGCATTCTTGAAGTGCTTCTTTTCCAGTCCGCGGAGAACCGCGTCGGTATTTTCTGTAATTTGTTTGATGGTAAGCATATCTTATACTTGTTTTTATGTTATTCGGTTTTGTGAGTGCAAAGATATGGAAAAAACAAATAAAGTGTTGCTTTTGACATGAAAGAAAGGGATGCAATCCATTCGGATTGCATCCCTTTTCCTTATTTCTTGTTCGGAAACTTATGCTTCTGCGTTTTCTGCGGGGATAACAGAAACTGAACGTCTGTCTTCCTTGCCTACTTTGAACTTTACAGTTCCGTCTACTAAAGCGAAAAGAGTGTGGTCTTTTCCCATGCCGATGTTCTCACCCGGGTGGAATTCAGTACCTCTTTGACGAACGATGATGTTACCTGCCTTGCAAGCTTCGCCACCAAATATCTTAACGCCTAATCTCTTGCTCTGTGATTCGCGGCCGTTCTTAGAACTACCGACACCTTTTTTATGTGCCATTTTTTCTTACTGTTTTAATTGATTAAGCTACTACTTCTGTAATTGTTAACTCTGTGAATTGTTGACGGTGACCGTTCAACTTACGATAACCTTTTCTTCTTTTCTTATGGAAAACGAGAACTTTATCGCCTTTTACCATGTTTGATACGACCTGGCAAACAACCTTTGCACCCTCTACTGTGGGAGCACCTACGGTGATGTTGCCGTCTTTGTCTACCAAAAGAACCTTGTCAAACTCTACTGTTGCACCGTTTTCTGCATTCTGGATGTGGTGTACAAACAGTTTTTTGCCAGCTTCTGCTTTGAATTGCTGACCGTTAATTTCTACAATTGCGTACATTTCTTATATTAATGTATAAGTTAGCTCCGTCGGGTGGTCTCTAATCACTTAGAAAGCACTTGGTCGAACCCGGTGCGGAATAATCGGGCACAAAAGTACTCTTTTTATTCTAAATGGGCAAATGTTCTTTTGCTTTTTTATTCTTTTAGTGCAGATTGTACTTTTGGCCTATTGGAGAAAAACTGTTTCATCAAGAAGAGACAATTTATGTAGGGATGGTTGTTGTTACAAGATGAATTTCAGTACATAGATACCGGCCAGCATTAGTGCCATGACGAGGCATGCAAATATGACGAGTAGCACAAGACTGTAAGTCAGCATGAGGATAGTGCGCCAAAAGCTTCTCCACCAGGTGCAGCGGTACAATTGTTTGTAATCGCAACAGAATAGGAAGAAAATAAGCCATAAAGGCAGCTCATACAAATCGTCTACCTTTGCATACCCGTTGAAAGGCAGCACGATGATGCTTAGCAGGAGTATCTGGCAAGCTATGTAGGCTTGTATGAATACATGCTCCGTGGTATTGTAGTTTAACTTATATTTCCGGCGTCGGAAGGCAAGTTGGGTAGCAAGTGCAAACAGAGGCAGTGTGGCAATGATGCGGAATGCTTTGTTTCCGTGTCCCCAGCTCTTCATCAGATTCCATACTTTCATTAGGAAAGGAGAGTTCTGGAAGACTTTTTCCAGTCTGTCTCCCACCTCCGAGGTGTCGTTTACAAACTCATCGATGAGGTCGCCATCATCGCTGTTCGATTCGGATACCTGTGTGGCAGAAGTGGAGGCGTTCTTCTCTTCCAGTTTGTTCAGGCTTTTCTCCAGGCTTTTTATAGTGATGGCGAGGGCTCGCTTTTCCTCTTTGCTATAGGTTTTCTCCATCTTTTGGGTAAGCTTCTCTTTAGCGGCAATGATTTCTTCTTTGTCTGTCTGCTCTGTCTTTTCCGTCTTTGCTTTTTTGCTCAGAGCTTCCGGGTCTACCAGTTGCACAGCCATGATATAAAGAGCTGCAAGAATGAAGAGTGTCTGGAACGGGCGAAAATACTCTATACGCTTACCACCGATGAAGTCTCTAATCATGTATCCCGGACGGTAGAGGAGTTCCAGAAGGGTACGTCCAAAACCATTGTCTATATTGAAGAAGCCTCCGGCAATGTTTTTAAGGGCGTTGCTTAGCCGGTAACGTGGAGTGTTTCGGCTTTGTCCGCAACGGTTACAGTAGTTGCCGGTATAGGTGGTGCCACAATTCAGGCAAGTGCAGGTTTCGGTACTCGCAGGAGGAGTTTTCCTTCCTTGTATCAGCTTGATGTGGAATGCACGCAGGCGTACTGCGTAGGGGTGCCACCATGAGTCGATGAAAGTTCTTGCTTTGTTGGGCAGTATCCTTCTTTTTTGGAGGATGCCCCACAATGTCAGTATGAAGACAACCGGGAAGAAGTTGCTGTCGTCGGTCATGTCCAGCTCTTCAATAGCCAACCAAAAGAGTGTCAATAGAAGGAGGATTTGCCAGGCATTTATCCTTTTCTGTTTCCGGGGAGAAGTGGCATACATATTTTCCGGTCGGATGGGGCTTTCAATCTTGAATATGGAGGGATGCTCCTCCTGAACTGCCAGCAGTTCTTCCAAAGTGCTCATTATTTTCCGGTGTGGGTACTTTTCCAATTCTTTGGCAGTGGTTACTCCGTGGGTGACCCCGGCAAAGTCTACTCCGGCCGCTTGGGCTGTTTCCGCATCTATCGTGCTGTCACCTATATAGAGGGTATCGGTTTTGCTGACATGTAGCCGCTTAATGGCAAGGAGTAGCCCTTCGGGAGATGGCTTGGCGGTTTTCACGTCTTCACCACCCACGATGATGTCTATAAAATCTTCAGGAAAATGCTGGTCGAGGAGTTCCTTGATGCGGAATCGGTATTTGGTCGAGATGATTCCGATGCGGGCGCCAGAGTCCTTTAGTGCAGTCAGTACAGACTTGGTTTCCAGGAAAAGCACCGTATTGACAGTCATATGCGTATCGGCCTCTTTTCGGTATTCTGCCTTGAATCCTGCCAGTTGTCCGGCATCTGTCACGCCGGTGAGGATGGAAAAAGAGTTTTCCAGAGTCTTGCCGATGGTACGTTTGATGTCGTCATCTGTAACCTCTGTATATCCGTGACGGGTCAGTACGTTGCGGAAACAAGTGACGATTCCGCGGGAAGAATCAGCAAGCGTATAGTCAAAGTCGAAAAGATAGGTCGTGTAATTCATTGTGACTTTTTGTGGCAAAGATAGTGTAAAGTATATTTTTACAAAATAAAAAAGAGGATTAATCGGAATTTTGTATTACTTTTGTTTGCATGAATTCTGTTGAAAAAGTGACAAGATGTGTAAGTGTTTTATCCGGTTAGGTTGTTATACTATACACGTTAACCCTATAATGTTATGAATTTGATAAAATCTTGTTGTTTGTTTGTGGTCTTTTCATCCTTTCTGGCATGTACCCCACAAGTGTCGGATGTGAAGAGTGTGTCTTATACAGAGTTCGTGAACCCCTTTATCGGTACAGATTTTACTGGAAACACCTATCCGGGTGCCCAGGCACCGTTTGGCATGGTGCAACTCAGTCCTGACAACGGACTGCCGGGCTGGGACCGTATTTCCGGATATTTTTATCCAGACAGTACCATTGCAGGCTTCAGCCATACCCATCTCTCCGGAACCGGCGCTGGTGACTTGTATGATATCTCTTTTATGCCGGTGACATTGCCTTATAAGGAGGCGGAAGCTCCGCTCGGCATTCACTCTTTGTTCTCTCATTCGGAAGAGTCGGCAAGCGCCGGATATTACCAGGTGCGTCTGAAAGATTATAATATCAATGTAGAGTTGACGGCCACCGAGCGTTGTGGCATTCAGCGGTATACTTTCCCCAAAGCCGATGCTGCCGTTTTCCTGAATTTGCGGAAAGCCATGAATTGGGATTTTACCAATGATTCTCACATAGAAGTCGTCGATTCGGTAACGGTGCAAGGTTACCGTTACTCTGACGGTTGGGCACGCGACCAGCGCCTCTACTTCCGTACCCGTTTCTCCAAACCGTTTGTTGTGATGCAGCTCGATACAGCTGCCATAGAGAAAGATGGCAAGCGGATAGGGACATCCGTCATTGCACGATTCGACTTTCAGACTAAGGAAGGAGAACAGATTCTTGTTAGTACTGCCATCTCCGGTGTGAGTATGGAAGGGGCGGCACGTAATTTGGCAGCCGAAGTACCCGATGATGATTTCGACAAATACCTGGCAGCTGTGCAGGATGATTGGAACAAACAATTGTCCCGGATAGAAATAAAATGCGATGACCGTGATGAGAAAGTCAAGTTCTATACGGCTTTGTATCATTCGATGATTGCTCCTACCATTTACAGTGATGTGGACGGTGCTTATTACGGTCCCGACAAGCAAGTGCACCGTGCGGAGAGCTGGACAAATTACAGTACTTTCTCCTTGTGGGACACTTACCGTGCGGCTCATCCTCTCTATACCTTTATTGAGCCGGAACGGGTGAACGATATGGTGAAGTCCTTCCTCGCCTTCTTCGAACAGAACGGTCGCCTTCCCGTATGGAATTTTCAGGGGAGCGAGACAGATATGATGATAGGTTACCACTCTGTACCAGTTATTGTAGATGCCTATCTGAAAGGTATTGGGGACTTCGATGCGAAAAAGGCCTTGGAGGCTTGTGTAGCTACTGCCAATATCGATTCTTATCGTGGCATTGGGTTATATAAGAAATATGCTTATGTTCCTTATAATGTGACGGATCAGTATAATTCGGAAAACTGGTCACTTTCTAAAACACTGGAATATGCATACGATGACTATTGTATAGCCCGTATGGCAGAGAAACTGGGCGATAAGGAGGTAGCGGACGAGTTTTATAAGCGTTCCCGTAATTACCGGAATGTTTACAATCCGGTAAGTTCTTTCATGCAGCCCCGTGATGACAAGGGAGAGTTTATCCGGAACTTCTCGCCGGACGACTATACTCCGCACATCTGCGAGAGCAACGGCTGGCAGTACTTCTGGTCTGTACAGCAGGATATTGACGGCTTGATAGCTTTGACCGGAGGTAAGGAACGGTTTGCCCAGAAGCTGGACAGTATGTTTACCTATAATCCTTCTGCAGATGATGAGCTGCCTATTTTCAGCACCGGAATGATTGGCCAGTATGCACATGGAAATGAGCCTAGCCATCACGTCATTTATCTGTTCAATGCTGTGGATCAACCTTGGAAAACCCAGAAATATGCAGCCCGGGTGATGCATGAACTCTACCTGAACACTCCTGCCGGTTTGTGTGGCAACGAGGATTGCGGACAGATGTCTGCTTGGTATGTGTTCAGTGCGATGGGCTTTTATCCGGTAGACCCGGTTGGCGGAAAATATGAAATCGGTACCCCCCTATATCCGGAAATGAAGATGCACCTGCCTGGTGGAAAGACCTTTAAGGTACTGGCACCGGCGGTGAGCAAGGAAAATTGCTACATTCAATCTGTCAAACTCAACGGTAAGAGCTATGACAAAAGTTATATTACGCATGAACAGATAATGGATGGAAGTGTTTTCGAATTTGAAATGGGGGATAAGCCAGGTGATGCATGGTACAGCCCCCGATAACCGGCTAAAATATGGATGAACATTTCGACTTGACATATAAATCCCTTTTCCGCAGGTATTATACCAATCTGCTGTTCTACGCCACACGCATTGTGGGGGAAGAAGATGCGGAAGATGTGGTGCAGGATGTTTTCGTGGAGCTGTGGAAGCGGAAAGATACCATGAAGGTGGGAGAGCAGATTCAGGCTTTTCTGTATAGGGCGGTGTATACCCGTGCCTTGAACGTTCTGAAGCATCGGGACATTGTAAGTGGCTATGAGGCTGTCATGCTCGAAATCCATAAAAAGAGGGTTGAGTTCTATCAACCCGACAGCAATGATGTGGTGAAACGGATAGAGGATGCCGAACTCAGAAGGAAGCTGTCCGATGCCATCAATGAATTGCCGGACAAGTGCCGGATGGTATTCAAACTCAGCTATTTGCATGATATGAAGAATAAGGAGATAGCTGATACGATGGGAGTGTCATTGCGTACGGTGGAGGCTCACATGTACAAAGCTTTGAAGTTGCTGCGCGATAAACTGGGGTATCTGAACCTGATGTTGGCTCTGTTTTTCATCGGGAAAGTAAGTGTTTTTGCGAGCAGCGTTGTTTTATTATCATAATGAAGGAAAGAATGAATAAGTTGAATGAGGAGATATTGGCCAAGTTCCTTATGGGTGAATGTACGGAAGATGAACTTCGTGAGGTGAACGCCTGGCTGGAAGGGTCGGGTGAGAATGCACGCGAATTGTTCAGGCTGGAGGAGATTTACCACTTGGGGAGACTGGGGGATACTTCGAATGCACAAGACATAGAAAAGGTCGAAAAGCGATTGTTTAAAAGGTTGGAACAAGAGAAGACGAAACAATACAAGGTACGGAGGATGGTTGGATGGATGCGGTATGCGGCCGTATTTGTGGGCTTCTTCCTTTTGGGTACTTTCGGCTATCTTTTTTATCAGACTTATAGCCAGCCGGAAACATTACTGGCTGTCACCACTCATGATAAGATTAAGGAACTGAAACTGCCGGATGGCACAAAAGTCTGGCTGAATAAAAATACTACCTTGAAATATCCGTATGAGTTTGCAGGGAAGGGAAGAAAGGTTTATCTGGAAGGAGAAGGATATTTTGAGGTAATGAGGAATCCGGAAAAACCGTTTGTCGTACAGAGTGAGGCCATGCAGGTCAGAGTATTGGGAACTGTTTTCAACCTCAAGTCTGACAAGGCTAAGATGTCTGCAGTAGCTACCCTTCTGAAAGGCGAAGTAGAGGTGAAAGGCAATCATGGCGAGGGTATGATTATCCTTGCCCCCGGACAGAAAGCCGAGCTGAACGGAATGACTAGGCGTCTGGTGGTGAAGCAGGTGGATACGGGAATCGAAAACTGGCACAATAATGAGTTTGTCTTTGAGAAGGCTGACCTATACACCATTGCGCGTACATTGGAGAATTCGTATGGGGTGAGGATAATTCTGGCACCGAACATAGATGTAAGCAAGACCTACTCGGGTACACTGAAGAAAAAAGAGAGTGTGGGGGCTGTGCTGAATCTGATAAAGAATGCCATTCCATTGGAGTATAAAATTGTGGGGAACAGTGTTTTCCTCTCCTCAATGAAGTAGGAAGGCCGCACAAATCCGAGATATGACGAGAAGAATTTATTTAATACTAACAACTTTCTAATATTATGCGAAAATTAATCCTATTGTTTCTTTTTGTGAGCAGTTCCTTGTGGCTGCATGCCAAGGACTTTACCCAGTATGTCAGTCCTCTTGTCGGCACGCAGTCTACTTTCGAGCTTTCCACCGGTAATACCTATCCTGCGATCGCACGTCCCTGGGGTATGAACTTCTGGACTCCTCAGACTGGTAAGATGGGTGACGGCTGGCAATACGTCTATACCGCGAACAAGATCCGTGGTTTCAAGCAGACACACCAGCCCAGTCCCTGGATTAACGACTACGGGCAGTTCTCCATCATGCCGGTGGTTGGCAAGCCCGAGTTTGATGAGGAGAAGCGTGCAAGCTGGTTCTCCCACAAGGGCGAAGTGGCACTTCCTCATTATTATAAGGTATATCTTGCCGAACACGATGTGGTTACCGAGTTCACCCCTACCGACCGTGCCGTATTGTTCCGTTTCACTTTCCCTGAAAATGATCATTCATACGTTGTTGTTGATGCCTTTGACAAGGGCTCTTATGTGAAGATACTTCCGGAACAGAATCGTATTATCGGTTATACTACCCGTAACAGCGGCGGTGTTCCCGAGAACTTCAAGAACTATTTCGTGATAGAGTTCGACAAGCCTTTTACTTATAAGGCGTCTGTAGCCGATGGCGTCTTGACCGAGAATAAGGTTGAGCAGGAAGCCGGACACGCCGGTGCTGTTATCGGCTTCAAAACCCGCAAGGGTGAAGTGGTACATGCCCGTGTAGCCTCTTCTTTCATCAGTTTTGAGCAGGCTGACCGTAACTTGAAGGAGCTTGGCAATGACAATTTGGAAACATTGGTTCAGAAAGGTCAGGATGCCTGGAACAAGGTGCTGGGCCGTATTGATGTGGAAGGCGGAACCCTTGACCAGTACCGTACTTTCTACTCATGTTTGTATCGTTCCTTGTTATTCCCCCGTGCATTCTATGAACTGGATGAGGCGGGAAGTCCTATTCATTACAGCCCTTACAATGGTCAGGTGCTGCCCGGTTATATGTATACGGATACCGGTTTCTGGGATACTTTCCGCTGTCTCTTTCCATTCCTTAATCTGATGTATCCGTCAGTGAACAGGCAGATTCAGGAAGGTCTTGTCAACACCTATAAGGAAAGCGGTTTCTTCCCCGAATGGGCAAGTCCGGGTCACCGTGGCTGTATGATTGGCAACAACTCTGCTTCCGTACTGGCAGATGCCTATCTGAAAGGTGTGAAGGTGGAGGATGTGCAGACGCTGTACGAAGGTCTCATCAACGGTACAAAGAATGTCCATCCCGAGGTCTCTTCTACGGGTCGCCTCGGCTATGAGTATTACAATAAGCTTGGTTATGTTCCCTACGATGTGAAAATCAACGAGAACACTGCCCGTACTTTGGAGTATGCTTATAATGACTGGTGCATCTACCGCATGGCAAAAGAGTTGAACCGTCCGAAGAAGGAGCAGAAACTCTTTGCGGAACGTGCCATGAACTATAGGAATGTGTTTGATAAGGAAAGCAAGCTGATGCGTGGTCGTAATCAAGACGGCCAGTTCCAGGCTCCTTTCTCTCCATTGAAGTGGGGTGACGCCTTTACTGAAGGTAACAGTTGGCACTATTCCTGGTCTGTATTCCACGACCCTCAAGGTCTGATAGACTTGATGGGTGGCAAGGAATCTTTCGTGGAGATGCTTGACTCTGTATTTATTGTTCCACCCTTGTTCGATGACAGCTATTACGGCCAGGTAATCCATGAAATCCGTGAGATGACAGTGATGAATATGGGTAACTATGCCCATGGCAACCAGCCCATCCAGCACATGATTTACCTTTATAATTATGCCGGGGAGCCTTGGAAGGCCCAATATTGGCTTCGTCAGGTAATGAACCGCATGTACACTGCCGGTCCCGACGGTTATTGCGGTGACGAGGACAACGGTCAGACTTCTGCGTGGTATGTCTTCTCTGCACTTGGTTTCTATCCGGTTTGCCCTGGTACGGACGAGTATGTACTGGGCGCCCCTCTGTTCCGTAAGGCTACCCTCCATTTCGAGAACGGTAAGTCCCTGACAATTGACGCTCCGGATAACTCACCGGAGAACATGTATATCGAGTCTCTCAAGGTGAACGGCGTGGATTATTCCAGGAATTATCTGACGCATGGCAATTTGCAGAATGGCGGTACCTTGAGGTTTGATATGGGCAGCCAGCCTAATATGAAGAGAGGTACGCAGCCGGAAGATTATCCTTATTCTTTCTCGAATGAACTGAAGAAGTAAAGAATAGTAATAATATAGTAAGAAAAGGGTTGCCTCGAAAATAAGTTGATATATCATTTTGTTATTTACTATCTGTATTATAGGTGTTTTTCTTGAATCAGGTGGAAATAATTATTTACTTCGTTAGTAATATTGAGCAAAATGATATATCAACTTATTTTCGGGGTAACTCTTTTTTTTTAGGATTAATGATAAAAAAGATACTTTTTCAGTAAGTGTATTTTCATTGTCTGTTGTTTTATATAGGAATGCGAGAGAATGAATCTCTCGAAGTAATTTATTGTATAACCTATAAATTGTGTTTATGAAAGACAATTATGCTTTTCGGAGTTCGACGTTCATGCGGGCTTTATTAGTTTTGTTGTTCATGGCAGTTTCTATCCAGTGGGGCTTTGCCCAATTAAACCTGAATGTGTCTCGCGGCACATTGAGGACAGTCATTGAACAAATCAAGTCTCAATCCAAGTATCAATTTTTTTATGACGACAAACTGGCTGCGTTGCCGGTAGAAAACGTCAAAGTGAACAATGCGTCTATAGAAGATGCTTTGAATGTTATTCTCAAAGGGAAAGACATTTCCTATAAAGTGGAGGATAACATCGTTTATCTTTCTGAAAAGTCTGCTGCTCCTCAAGAGGGCAACCAACAAGGGAAAGAACGGACGATTACCGGAGTCGTGTCAGATGACATGGGACCTCTGATTGGTGTGAATGTATTGATAAAAGGTACCAGCAACGGGTGCATTACCGACCTCGACGGTAACTTTACGTTGACCACTACGGAAGCGAATCCGGTGATCGTATTCTCTTATATCGGTTATACTACTCAGGAAATTCCCGTGAAAGGTAATGCACCGATTAATGTGATGATGGCCGGAGATACCCAACAGCTTGAAGAAGTTGTGGTTACTGCCCTAGGTATCAAGCGTTCGGAAAAGGCATTGTCCTACAATGTACAGCAGGTGAATACAGATGCCATTACTTCCAATAAAGACGCCAACTTTGTGAACTCATTGAGTGGTAAAGTAGCAGGTGTGAATATCAATGCTTCTTCATCCGGTGTGGGTGGCGTGTCAAAGGTAGTGATGCGTGGTACGAAATCCATCATGCAGTCTTCCAATGCACTTTATGTAATTGACGGTGTGCCTATTTTCTCTGGCCGTGGTACTGCCGGAGGTAAGGAGTTCGACTCCCAGGGATCTTCAGAACCGATTGCTGACATCAACCCGGAAGACATCGAGTCAATGTCGGTCTTGACTGGCGCCGCCGCTGCTGCCTTGTACGGTTCGGAAGCTGCCAACGGTGCCATTGTCATCACTACAAAGAAAGGTAAAGAAGGTAAGGTGAGTCTTACTGTCAGCAGCAATACTGAATTCACCAATCCGTTTGTGATGCCGAGCTTCCAAAACCGGTATGGTACGGGAACCGGTGGTGTGATGAGCACTTCAGGAGCCATGAGCTGGGGAGCTCCTTTGTCTGCAGCCAATAATTACAATTACAGTCCGAAAGATGATTATTTCCAGACGGGTATTGTAGGGACGGAAAGCATCTCTTTGTCAACTGGTACAGAAAAAAACCAGACGTATGCATCGGCTGCTGCCGTAAACTCTAAGGGTATTGTTCCCAACAACAAATACAACCGTTACAACTTCACGGTACGTAATACCACTACTTTCTTGGACGACAAGATGACTTTGGACTTCGGTGCAAGCTATATTCTGCAGAATGACCAGAACATGACGAACCAGGGTACCTACAATAACCCGTTGGTGGGTGCTTATTTGTTCCCGCGCAGCAACGACTGGTCGGATATCAGCATGTATGAGCGCTATGACGCTGCCCGTAAGATTTATACGCAATATTGGCCGGTAGGGGACGAAGGTATGGTAATGCAGAATCCTTATTGGATTAACTACCGCAATTTGCGCCAGAACAAGAAGGATCGCTATATGCTGAATGCCGGTTTGAGCTATAAGATTCTGGACTGGCTGACTGTTTCAGGACGTGTACGTTTGGATAACTCCAATAATGACTATACAGAAAAGTTTTATGCTTCTACCAATACTCAGCTCACCGAGAGTTCTTCACGAGGTCTTTATGGTATTACTAAGACGCAGGACAAACAGTTGTATGCTGACTTCCTGGTGAGTATCAACAAATATTTCGGTGAAGACTGGTCACTCCAGGCCAACGTCGGTGGTTCATTCTCCGATATACGTTCGGATGCAATGAAAACACGTGGTCCGATTGCTGACGGTGGTGATGCTTTCGGTGGTGAACCGGTAGGTCTAACCAACTACTTTGCTATCCAGAACCTGAGTGCCAGCAAGACACAGCGCTTGCAGGAGGGATGGCGTGAACAGACTCAGTCTCTCTTCGCTTCGGCTGAGCTTGGTTACAAGAATACTTACTTCTTGACGCTGACCGGACGTAACGACTGGCCTTCACAGTTGGCAGGTCCCAACTCCAACAGTAAATCATTCTTTTATCCTTCAGTCGGTGGTTCTGTTGTACTGTCTGAACTGATGCCTAACTTGAACAAAGATTATCTTTCTTTTATAAAGGTTCGTGGTTCATGGGCATCTGTTGGTAGTGCTTTCTCCAGATACTTGGCTAATCCTCACTACGAATGGAATTCAAGTTCCGGTCAATGGAGTATCACGACTCAATATCCGTTGTATAATCTGAAGCCTGAGCGTACCAATTCTTGGGAAATCGGTTTGAACATGCGTTTCCTCAAAAATTTTGAATTGGATGTGACATATTACAATGCCAAGACTATGAATCAGACATTCAATCCGCAGTTGCCTGTCAGCGGTTGGTCGGCTTTGTATATCCAGACCGGTGCCGTACGTAACTCCGGTATTGAGTTGTCACTGAACTATAAGAATACTTGGAAGGACTTTACATGGGATACTGGTATAACTTTTTCCAGCAACAAGAATAAGATTTTGACACTGGCAGACAAAGCCATCAACCCCGTTACCGGTGAGTTGTTCTCTTTGAGCACGTTGAATATGGGTGGTTTAGGTGATGCCCGCTTCTTGCTGAAAGAGGGAGGAAGCATGGGGGACCTTTACTCTCTGAGAGATATGAAGCGTGATGCCAATGGACAGATTTTTGTAGACCAGAACGGAGCAGTTGCTACGGAAACCATTACCGATCCTGACAAATACATCAAATTGGGAAGTGTACTTCCTAAGGGGAATTTGGCTTGGCGTAACAACTTCATCTGGAAGAATTTCACAGCAGGCTTTTTGATTTCAGCCCGTTTGGGTGGTGTGGTCTACTCACGTACACAAGCCATGTTGGATTACTATGGTGTGTCTGAGGCTTCTGCGGATGCACGTGATTTAGGTTACGTATTGGTGAATGGCAAGGACAAGGTAAATCCCGAAACATGGTATGGTGTAGTCGGTAGTGGTACAGCTGTTCCCCAATACTATACTTACTCTGCTACCAACGTTCGCCTGCAGGAAGTTTCCTTGGGTTACACTATTCCCAAAAAGTTGTTGAACGATGTGTGTGATATCAAGGTTTCGTTGGTAGGCCGCAACTTATGGATGATTTACAGCAAGGCTCCTTTCGATCCAGAAAGTGTGGCTTCTACCGATAACTTCTATCAGGGAATCGACTATTTCATGATGCCGGCTTTGCGTAACATCGGCTTTAGCTTGAGCTTTAAATTTTAATACCAAACGATATGAAAAAGAGAAATATAATAAATAAATTGATTATTGCTCCATTGGTTATGGGCTTTATGTCCTGCACCGGCAATTATATGGATATCAATTCCAATCCTTATCAACCGGGCGATTTGACTCCCGATGATTATGCACTGGGTTCTGCCATGAGTAACTTGGCAAGTACGGTTATTTCGTCAGACGTCAATACGGCACAATTTACCGATTGTTTGTTGGGCGGACCGTTGGGAGGTTATTTTGCCGATTCAAATGCCGGCTGGTCCAATACAATATCCAATTTTAATGCTACGAATGACTGGACACGCGTATTCTTGATGAGTGACCGTATCATCTCGACATTATATGCTAACTTGAGCACAGTGAAACAAGTATCGGAGAATACCAACAATCCGGTTCCCTATGCTATTGCACAAATCATAAAGGTTGCTGCCATGAGCCGCGTGACTGATACATACGGTCCCATCCCTTATTCCAAGATTGGTCAGGATGGCAAGATAACTATTCCTTATGATACGCAGGAAGAAGTCTACAATGCATTCTTCAAGGAACTGGACGAGTCCATTGAGGTGCTGACCGAGAACAGAAACGCGGCGTTGGTCGCTTCTGCAGACTTCGTATACAGCGGTAATGTACAGAAATGGGTGAAATTTGCCAACTCGTTGAAGTTGCGTCTGGCTATCCGCATTGCCAATGTAAGTCCTGCCAAGGCCAAAGAGATGGCTGAAAGCGCAGTGAATCATGAACTGGGCTTGATTGAAACAAATGCAGACAATGCTACATGGAAGTATTTCGGAACAATCAGCAACCCGCTGTTTATGGCAGTGCGTTATAATGAAGAAGCATCAGGCGGTGATACCCATCCTGCTGCTGACATCATCTGTTACATGAACGGTTACAATGACAATCGCCGCGCCAGCTATTTTGAAGAATCCAAATGGGAGGGAGAGTCTTATGTAGGATTACGCCGTGGTATCGATCTCAGCAAAGCGAGGGAATCTTTCATAAATTATTCACGGGTGAAGATTTCCTCTTCAGACCCTGTGCTTTGGATGAATGCAGCGGAAGTTGCCTTCTTGCGCGCTGAAGCTACTGCAGTCTATGGTTTCAGCATGAAAGGAACTGCGGCTGATTTTTATGAACAAGGTGTCCGCCTTTCTTTTGAACAATGGGGAGCTACGGGGGTAGATAGTTATCTGGCTGATGAAAGCAGTGTCCCTGCCCTTTATAAGGATCCTGCTGGTCTTAATACGTATGAAAAGAACCTTTCAAACATTACCATCAAATGGAATGAGGGAGCATCCAAAGAGGAAAAGCAGGAGCGTATCATTACTCAGAAATGGATTGCTAACTGGCCGTTAGGCAACGAGGCTTGGGCTGATTACCGTCGTACGGGTTATCCCAAACTGTTGCCTGCAACCAGCGAAGGCAATAAGAGTAATGGAATTGTTGACAGCGAGAAAGGTGCACGTCGCATGCCTTATCCTTCTGAAGAATATACAAATAATACTGAAAACGTGCAGGATGCAGTAAGCAATTATCTGGGTGGACCGGACAACATGGCTACTGATGTATGGTGGGCACGTAAATAATAACAATAAATGCTGAATAATTATGAAATTATATAAGAAATCATTTAAAGGAATTGCGCTGGCAGCTTTTTCCGTATTGGCATTGTCTGCCTGCTCCGACTGGACAGATACAGAAAGCATCAATTTGGCAGAACCCGGAATCGACGAACAGTCTCCCGAATTGTATGCCAAGTATCTGAAGAACTTGCAGGAATATAAGAATTCTGACCATAAGATTGTGTACGGCTGGTTTGATAATAGTGAGAAAGTTCCTTTCAGTCGTGGGCAACACATGTCAGATGTGCCTGACAGTCTGGACGTAATTATTGTGACTACTCCCGATTTAGTGGAATTCGAACTGAAAGACATTGTAAGTGTACACGAGAAAGGAACAAAAGTATTCTACTCTATCAGTTATGACAATATCTTGAAGGAACATACCGACAAGGTGAAGGAAGGAACGGAAACGTCCACATTCTCGGCTTATCTTTCTGCTGAGTTGAACAGATTGATTGCTCTGGAAGCTCCTTTCGACGGCATTGTTGCTGAATATCGCGGCAGCAATCCTATCTACATGTCCGAAGCTGACAAGGCTGAAGCAAAGGCAAATCAAGATACCTTTTTCAGTGTGATAGCCAACTGGAAGAGCGCCAATTCGGGTAAGAAGCTGGTGTTCCAGGGGTATCCTGCCAACCTGATAGGTCAGTCTGTACTGTCTTCTTGTGACCATATCATCTTGATTACAAATGATGTCACGGATGTTGCCCAACTGGGGATAGAAGCGCTTCAGGCCTTGATGGCAGACGGTGTTCCGGCTGACCGCTTCATTGTATCGGCATCTACCATCTCTCTGGATACAACTGATAAGACTACCGGATATTACAATGCTTTGAGAGCTCTGTCGGAAGCCGCTTATTGGGTGACAGAGCCGTCTGCTGAGTTTATAAAAGCTGGTTTGGCTATTGAGAACATGCAGAATGATTACTACAATGCAACCAATACCTACCAATACGTGAGAGAAGCTATCAATATTATGAATCCTGCTCCTAAAAAATAAAAGAATATCATGAAACTGAAAAGTATATATTTAGTATCGATGGCATTATTGGCAGGTGTATTTGCTGCTTGTAATGATAATGACGTTGAGAATTTCGATAATCAGGTGTATATCAACAGCTCGGCGATGACCAGCACTGTGTTGTTGAAAAACACAGTTTCCGATACGGAAGGTTCATTCCGGATTTCAATGGCTCGCCCTGAATCACGGGACATAACTATTTCCTTGAAGGCGGACCCTTCCTTGGTAGCTACTTATAACGCCACCTATTATGACACAGCCGAGGCGCTGCCGGAAAATTATTATACGGTAGAAACTCCGCAGGCTACCATTTTGGCCGGTGCTGTCATTTCAGATGACATCACTGTCAGCTTCAAGAACTTGACGGAACTGGACCGTGAGAAGGTATATGTATTGCCGGTTACGGTAGACCAGGCAAGTATCGGAGTCTTGAAGAGCTCCGGTACTATGTACTACGTGCTGAAGGGTGCTGCATTGATTAATACGGTTCCTGATATTACCAAGAATCTGGTTTACGTAACTTGGACCAATCCGGATGTAGCCAATAATATGAATAAACTGACGGCAGAAGCGTTGATTCGCGTAAGCAAGTTCGACAAGATGCTGACTTCCATTATGGGTATCGAAGGCAAGTTCCTGCTCCGTATCGGTGATGCCGGAATTCCTCAGAACCAATTGCAGGTGGCTACAAGCAGTGGCAATGTGACTGATGAGAGTCTGGCTATTCCGACAAATGAATGGACACATATAGCTGTGACCTACGATGCGGATGCAAAAACTGTTATAGTTTACATCAATGGTAAGAATATGTTGGAGACTACTTTGGACTGCGGTGCTGTGAACTGGGGGCAGACTATGACTGATGAAGGTAACGGATTCTGGATTGGTCATTCATACAATCGTGACCGCTGGTTGGAAGGTAACATCTCAGAGGTACGTATCTGGAACAAGGTGTTGACATCAGCAGAAATCAATGCAAAGGACCACTTCTACCAGGTAGATCCGGATGCTGACGGACTGGTTTCTTACTGGAAGTTCGATGAAGGTGCCGGTACTGCCATTCATGACTATAGCGGAAATGAGAACAATGCTACTGCAGTTGAACCATTGACTTGGACTGCTGTGGAACTGCCCGCCAAATAATTTAGTTATACCTTAATTCAAATAAAAAGATATTGATTATGAAATATATGAATCATGTAAAATCAGGCTTGCTGGCAATGGCTTTTGCATGTGCAGGAATATGCTTTACCGGTTGTGAAGATGATGTTGTCATCAACACCGGCAACAGCGACAAGCTGGATACTGTGGATGGCGTGTATGGTTATGTAAAGTCTGCCGCTGGTGCACGTGAACTTACTCCGATTTCCGTTTTTGGCGACAAGGTTGCTACCGGACATCTCTATTTTGAACTGAGCAAAGCTGCAGAGCAGGATGTTACGGTGACCTTCAAAGTGGACGAAGACGTTTTGGAAGCTTATAATAAGAAGAATGGAACAAGCTATAAAATGTATCCCGCCGATAAGTTGAGTCTGGCGAACGGTGGAACTGTCATTATCAAGGCGGGCGAACAGAAGTCGGCTTCTGTGGAACTGAATATCAATGCAGGAGGCACAATCGGACAAACTTATGCTGTTGCCGTTTCTGCATCTGCCAATAACGGTGTGGAAGTTTCTACAAACAATCAGGAATATATTTACTTGGTAAAGCCTTTGGCTGCTATTCCTGAGAGTATCAGTAAGGGTGATATACTTACACATTGCTTTGTGGAAGTAAATGACGAGAACATCTTGAATATGGGTGAATATACCATGAAGAGCGACGGAAAGCCTTTCTTTGATGTAGTCAGCATTTTTGCTGCCAATATCAATGTGGATAGCAAGACCGGTCGCGTACATGTTTTTTGCAATGACCAGGTTTCTTTCTTGCTGAGAAATGCGGATAAGTTCATCCGTCCTTTGCAGGCTAAGGGCATTAAGGTGGCTATGACTATTCTTGGCAACCATGATGAGGCCGGTATGGGTAACCTTTCTGAAGCTGCCGCCAAAGACTTTGCCAAGGAACTGAAGGCTTATTTGGATATCTATGGTTTGGATGGCATTGACTTTGATGATGAGTACACCAGTTACAACAACTCCAACCCCAGTCCCGGCTTCGAAAAACGTTCACGTGCCAACTTCGCACGTTTGGTTTATGAGTGCCGCCAGGTATTTGGAGATAAACTGATCGGTGTGTATGAATATGGTTCGCTTGATTCTCCCGATGGCGAGGTAGAAGGTGTGAAAGTTGGTGATATTGTGGACTATATGACCTATGGTTATTACCAGAATCAGAATCCTAATGGAGCTTTTGGCCGTGAAGCGTCTCATTTTGAGAACCTGCCCAAATCCAAGTATGCTCCGCTGCCTTGGAAGATTAATGATGAGTTGAACGGAGGTTGGAATGGATTTGACAAGAGCAAATTCCAAAAAGTGAAAGATGAAGGTTATGGCATTCAGATGTTCTACAATCCCAAACCGCTGATGTATCAGTATTATACGCTGCTTTCGGAAATAAGTAAAGTACTTTTTGATGATGAAGTGGAGTGGAGCGGTAAGTACTGGAACCGTACTGGTGAAGCTTATCAAGGAAAGATGATGGGCTATGAAGATTTGGTCGGTGAATGGAAAGTAACTTCCAGTAACTCCCTCTTTACCTATGTGGATGAAGAAGGCAATCCTCGCTGGTGGGATTGGAAAGGCAGTCAGGATTTTGAGAAGAATGTAATTATAGAGAAAGATGAAGAAGGTACCGGATATGTAGTTTACAACTGGGGTACTTTCCCCGAAATTACCGGTAAGTATCCGATGCATTGCGATTACTATAACGGTGCACTGCTCATCTATCCGCAAACCATTCATGAGGGCGATGCTGAAGACCCTGCTACCTACAAGATGCATTTCGGTACTTATAGTAATGCCTTCCAGTGGAAAGCATATCCTAAGTATGATAATTATTCCATGGATGGCGATATTGCTCCTAACGGTGATATGCGTATCTATGGTTTGGGCAACAGATGGGCTATCAACCCTTATAAGTATGTAGGCGGTGAGATTGAGAACGACATCTTCCCCGATGTTCCTTACTTCGTGAGTGAGAACTATACGATGAAGAAGGTACGCTGATGCCATGTTTTCCGTAAACTGAGGTTTCGGAAAAATGGATGCTTGAACCTTTTCATACATGAAACAAAGGAGGGCTTTGCTCAAAGTAATGGGGCGGCCCTCCTCAAGCATTCTCATATAACAAGATTCTATTATGAAGCTATACACTTACTTATACAATAAACAATATGAAGAAAAACATGAAATCTAGTTCCATACTGTTGGGCGGACTTTTTCTGCTGGGGGCGGTTTGCAGCTGTACCCAGACGGCACCGGACTATGCGTCTTACGTCAATCCGTTCATCGGTACGGGCGGACATGGGCATACCTATCCCGGAGCGGTAGTTCCCAACGGAATGATTCAGCCCAGCCCCGACACGCGTATCTACGAGTGGGATGCCTGCTCCGGATATTACTATGCAGATACTACTATCAACGGATTTTCACATACTCACGTCAGCGGTACGGGTTGTGCCGATTACGGGGATGTGTTGCTGATGCCCACTGTAGGGCGGCAGGATTACCACTCTATGGGCTCGAAGAGCCAGCAGATGGCGTACGCCTCTGCCTTTTCCCACGAGAATGAAACAGCCGAACCGGGATATTATTCCGTATTTTTGGACCGCTACGGGGTGAAAGCCGAACTGACCTCTACCAAACGTGCGGCGATTCATCGCTATACCTTCCCGAAAGCGGAAGATGCAGGCTTTATCCTCGACTTGGATTATAGCATTCAGCGCCAGAAGAATGAACAGATGGAGCTGGAAGTAATCAGCGATACTGAAATCCGTGGACGCAAGAAGACTGTATATTGGGCTTTCGACCAGTATATCAACTTCTACGCCAAGTTCTCCAAACCATTTACCTATACGCTGGTCACGGACTCCATGGCATTGGACGAAGGCGGTCCGCTTCTGCCTACAGCTAAAGCTTTACTGCAATTCCAGACGGAGCCCAATGAGGAGGTATTGGTAAAGGTAGGTGTGTCTGCCGTGGATATGGACGGTGCCCGCAAGAATGTGGAAGCCGAAATCTCCGGATGGGATTTTGACGGTGTGCGCCGTGCTGCCCGCCAGCAGTGGAACACTTATCTCTCCAAGATTGACATCGATACGAAGGACAACGACCAGCGTACCATGTTCTACACGGCACTTTACCACACGGGCATGCAGCCCAACTTATTTACCGATGCCGACGGACGTTACTTTGGTATGGACTTGAAGCCCCATCAAGGCAGGGTGGACGAGCCTGTCTACACCATTTTCTCTTTATGGGACACTTTCCGTGCCTATCATCCGCTGATGACGATTATCGATCCAGAACTGAACGAGGCCTTCATCCGTTCGCTCATCCAGAAGTCCCGCGAGGGCGGCGTCCTGCCTATGTGGGAACTGGCCGGAAACTATACGGGTACCATGATTGGTTATCATGCAGCTTCCCTCATAGCGGATTCGTATGTAAAGGGATACCGTAACTTCGACGTGCAGGAGGCCTATAAGGCTTGCCTCCGTACGGCAGAATACGATACGACGGGCATTATCACGCATCCTTTGGTTGTGCCGCATCTGATGCCGCAGGCCAAGTACTGGAAGAACAAGATTGGCTACGTGCCTTGCGACAAAGACAATGAGTCCGTGGCAAAAGCGCTGGAGTATGCTTACGATGACTGGTGCATCTCTGTACTGGCAGGTGCCTTGGACGACGAAGTCAACCGCGACAAGTATGCTGCCTTTGCCGAGGGATATAAAGTTTATTTCGATCCGAGTACCCGTTTCATGCGTGGACTGGACAGTGAGGGCAACTGGCGTACGCCTTTCAACCCCCGCGCATCCAATCACCGTAACGATGACTATTGCGAAGGCACTGCCTGGCAGTGGACTTGGTTCGTTCCCCACGATGTAGACGGATTGGTAGAACTGATGGGAGGACGCGACGCTTTCATCGGCAAGTTGGATTCTCTGTTCACTGCCGATTCCAAGCTGGAAGGTGAATCGACTTCGGTGGATATTTCCGGTCTGATAGGCCAGTATGCTCACGGCAATGAGCCGAGCCATCACATTGCCCATCTCTACAACTACGTAGGCCAGCCCTGGCGTACGCAGGAGATTGTGGATGAGGTGCTGCATACGCTTTACTTCAACAACCCCGACGGACTTTCGGGCAATGAAGACTGCGGACAGATGTCTGCATGGTACATTCTGAATGCGATGGGCTTCTATCAGGTATGCCCCGGCAAGTCGGTATATTCCATCGGACGCCCGCTGTTCAACGAGGTGACCGTTCATCTGAAAGACGGCAAGTCGTTCAAGGTGATAGCCCACAACAATAGCCGCGATAACAAGTATGTGCAGAGCATTGTGCTGAACGGCAATAAGCTGGAGACTCCATTCTTCACGCATCAGGATATAGTGGACGGCGGTACACTGGAACTGACTATGGGCAGCGAACCGCTGAAGCCGGAAGAGTAAATGGATTATTATGCTCACAAGATTCCCTGATGAGCAATACCTTTAATAAGGTGGAGTCCTACCGGGAAATGAATAGCAGCAGCAACGGCATGTATTCTTTTAGCTCGTTGCGCAGAAATTCCAATGTTTTTTGTTTATAGCGGTTGACTGACTTCACACTAAGGTTCAGCTCTTCCGCTATTTCTGTATGCGTTTTTCCCTTGAAGAAGCTCTCGATGAAGACAATGCGGTAGCTCTCGGGAAGCTTGTTCAGGGTACCGTACAGCATCCGGTACATTTCGTCTAAGGTATATACACTGTCCGGTTCCGTTTCGTAGACAGGGGTTTTCTTTTTGACGACTTCCGCATAATTCCATTCATATTCCTGATGCTTCAGGTAGTTCAGGCAATTGTTCCTCACGCACATCTTGAGGTAACCCAATATCGTTTTCGGGTCTATCTCGAAGTTGTCCATGTTGTTCCATAGGGAGGCGAATACTTCGGAAACAATGTCTTCGCGAGTCTCTTTATTGTCAACAAAACGCTTGGCATACAAGCAGAAGGGGGCATAGTACTCCTCGTAGAGCTGCTTGAATACTTGTTTCTTGCTTTGTTCATTAAGAGATAGTTTCATAATATATCTACAGTATTTCGAAGGCAAATATACAATAAGAAAGTCAAATAAAAGGTTCTTTTTGAAATTTAAAAGAACAAAGCTGTGGCAATAGGCAAGTAGTATTTTGTTATTAAGGACCCAATTGAAAAAACTTTGTTTTAGCTGTCCCTTTTTGATTTCCCGATTGTATTATCTATGTAATTGCAATTATAAATAGGTTATAAGGTTTAGAGATTATGGAAAAATTAGATTCGGATTTATTGTTTCGGAAAGCACAAGCATTGGGAGATGATATCCGGGAAATGGAATCAATTGATGTGGCCAAAGCTTTTGAACGGACACAGCAGTTGATAAGGAAAAAGCGGGGTAGGCAGATGTATGATAGCTTGATGCGCTATGCCGCATTCTTGACGTTACCTTTGCTGATGATTTCGCTGACGTTGGGCTACTTATATTTCAGTGGACCGGAAGCGGTAGACTGCTACGCCGAAGTCACGGCTGCCAAAGGTTCGGTCATCCGTTATGAGCTTCCTGACCATTCGGTGGCGTGGCTCAATGCGGGAAGTACCTTGCGTTATCCCATAGTTTTCAGGAAAGACAATCGGAGCGTGGAACTGAAAGGGGAAGCGTATTTTGAAGTGCAGGCCGACAAGAAACGTCCTTTTTATGTGAACACACTGGATGGATTGAGTGTATATGTATACGGAACGAAGTTCAACGTGGCTGCCTACGAGGATGAAGAACTTATTGGTACGGTGTTGGAGAAAGGTAAGGTAAATGTGGTAACCCCCAATCAGGAGACAATGGAATTGTTACCCGGAGAGCAGTTGCTTTACAATCGGAACAGTCGGAAATGGATTAAAAATAAAGTGGATGTCTACGAGAAGGTGGCTTGGAAAGACGGAAAGCTGATTTTCAGGAATGCGACGTTGGAAGAGATATTCAAAAGGCTTTCAAGGCATTTCAATGTGGATATTGAGTTTGACAATAGGTTGGGAAAGGAATACAAGTACCGGGCGACTTTCCACAAAGAGACCTTGCAGCAGATTTTGGATTATCTGGCAAAGTCGGCAGCCTTGAAGTGGAGGGTGGAAGATGCTGCGCAGCAGGCAGACGATACCCTTACGAAGGCTAGGATTATAGTAAACTTATATTAGTAACCCTTAAAACCATAAAGAGCCTATGATATAGCATAAGAAGAGCAAAAACAAAAAAGGAAGAAAACTGTCCCCACAGCTTTCTTCCCTACTCATTAAAAAACTCACGGATTTTGGTTTAGCAGACAAGAAGCCGTGAATCAAACCTTAGTTCATTTAGTAATAAACTTTAGTTAACCGCAAATGTATGAAAAATAATCATTCATTTAGTGCAGTATGCCTTAAATATACCTTAAAATTAAAACTTCCTTTACCTATGAGGATAAGTCTAATACTACTTTTTGCTGTTGTATTACAGCTTCCTGCCAGTAACGGGTACGCCCAGCGGACGCGAGGCTCCTTTTCTATGTCGAGTGTTTCCATAGAAAATGTATTGAATAAGATAGAGGAGAACTCCGACTATGTGTTCCTCTATAATAACAAGACGATTCAGGCAGACCGCATTGTTTCGGTAAACAGCCGGTCGGGAAAGATAACAGAGATCCTGGATGACATGTTTCGTGGAACAAATGTCACTTATACATTGGTAGACAATCAGATAATCTTGTCCACGAAACAGATAAAGCAACAAGAACCCAAAATCAAGGTGGACGGCGTGGTCAAGGATGCTACCGGCGAACCGCTGATTGGCGTCAACGTGAAGGTGAAGAATACCATTGCCGGTACCATTACTGATTTGGACGGCAAGTTCAACTTGGCGGTAAACAAGGGGGACGTTCTCGAAATCTCTTATGTGGGATATACTACTAAGGAAATCAAGATAATAGACGATCGAATCCTGAATGTGCTGTTGGAAGAAGATTCGCAGAAGCTGAACGAGGTAGTGGTCACTGCCCTGGGTATCAAGCGTGCCGAGAAAGCGTTGAGCTACAACGTGCAGCAGGTGAAACAAGACGAGCTGGTCCGTGTGAAGGATGCTAACTTCGTGAACTCGCTGAGCGGAAAGATTGCCGGTGTAAGCATCAACAAGAGTGCTAGCGGCGTGGGAGGAGCTACCCGCGTGGTGATGCGTGGAGCCAAGTCCATCGAGGGCGACAACAATGCACTCTACGTGGTGGACGGTATCCCTTTGTTCAACACCAATATGGGGAATACGGACAGCGGTATCATGGGTGAGGGCAAGGCCGGAACGGAAGGTATTGCTGACTTCAACCCCGAAGACATCGAAAGCCTCTCCGTGTTGAGCGGCCCTTCGGCAGCCGCCTTGTACGGTAGCAGCGCCGCCAACGGGGTGATTCTGATTACTACCAAAAAGGGCAAGGAAGGAAAACTTTCCGTCCAGTTCTCTTCTTCCACGGAGTTTAGCAAAGCCTACATGACACCGGAGTTCCAGAGCACCTACGGCAATAAAAAGGACATGTACGAAAGCTGGGGAGAAAAGCTGGCTACCCCTTCTGCCTACGATCCGAAGGACGACTTCTTCAATACCGGAACCAACTTCATCAACTCGTTGACATTGACCACGGGCACCAAGCAGAACCAGACGTTCGCGTCCGTATCATCCACCAACTCGGCCGGTATTGTGCCCAATAACTCTTACGACCGTCTGAACTTCACTATCCGCAACACTGCCACCTTCTTCAAGGATAAACTGCAACTCGACCTGGGCGCGTCGTATGTGAAGCAGAAAGACCGCAACATGGTGTCGCAAGGACAGTACTGGAATCCGGTGATGGCTGCCTACCTCTTCCCGCGGGGAGAAAACTTTGAAGACATCAAGACTTTTGAACGTTATGATGACAGCCGTAAGTTTCCCGTACAATACTGGCCGGTGTCCGAACCTACCTACGCTTCGCAGAACCCTTACTGGACTGCCTACCGCAATGTGGCTACCAACGAGAAGAGCCGCTACATGTTCAACGTGGGGCTGACCTACAAGATTACCGACTGGCTGAACGCCGCCGCACGCTTCCGCATGGACGATACGCATGTGCTCTTCGAACGCAAGATTTACGCCACTTCCGACCAGAAGTTTGCCGAGGGAAAGAAAGGACATTATGGCTACAGCAACTATAACGACCGCCAAGAATACGCCGACTTCATGCTGAATGTCAACAAGCATATCCGGGACTTCAGCATTGCTGCTAACTTGGGCTGGAGCTATTCTAACTATTGGCTATTGGAGAGAGGATATAAAGGAACATTGAGCCTGGTACCCAATAAATTCGTGGCAGTCAACATCGACCCGGCCAATGGACGTGTCTCCGAAAAGGGCGGTGATAGCCGCGTGCGCAACCATGCCGTCTTTGCCAATGTGGAATTAGGCTGGAAGAGTATGCTTTACTTGACGCTGACCGGACGTAACGACTGGAACTCCCGTCTGGTGAACACCGACGAAGAGTCCTTCTTCTATCCTTCCGTAGGTTTGTCGGCCATCATTTCCGAAATGGTAGATTTGCCCCGGTTCATTTCTTACTTGAAGGTACGTGGTTCCTTTACCGAAGTGGGCGCTCCAATTTCCCGTTCCGGTCTGACTCCCGGTACGGTGACAACTCCCATTGACGGCGGTACGGTGAAGCCTACCTATATCTATCCGTTTACCGACTTCAAGGCAGAGCGTACCCGTTCGTATGAATTCGGTTTAAGTTTGCGTTTGTGGAACAAGTTGAGTGCAGAAGTCACTTACTACCATTCCAATACCAAGAACCAGACTTTCTTGGGTAACTTGCCTGAATTTACCGGTTACAAGCAGATTTACTTGCAGGCCGGTAATGTGGAGAACCGCGGATGGGAAGCCTCTTTGGGTTACAATGACAAGCTGAAGAACGGACTGGCATTCTCCTCCACATTGACATTTTCGCGTAACGTCAACAGAATTAAAGAAATGGTGGATGGTTACCATACTGATTTGTTGGACGATCCCATCCAGATTTCTGAAGTTGTGAAAGATGGCGGACGTATCATTTTGAGGAAAGGTGGCAGCATTCACGACATTTACGCCAATACCTTCTTGAAGAAAGATCATCAGGGTTATGTAGAGATAAAGAGTGACGGTACGTTTGAACTGGATAATAGCGGTAAGCCCGTCTATTTGGGCAAGACTTCCCCCGACTTCAATATGGGATGGAACAACTCCTTGTCGTACAAAGGACTCGGACTCAGCTTCCTGCTCAACGGACGTTTCGGAGGTGTGGTTACCTCCTCTACCGAAGCATTGCTCGACCGTTTCGGCGTGTCGAAGCGTTCGGCCGAGGCACGTGACAATGGCGGTGCATTATTGCCGGGACAGGGCAGGGTAGATGCAAAGACCTACTACCAGATGATTGGTACAGGAGGTTACGAGACCTCCGGCTACTATGTCTACAGCGCTACCAACATCCGTTTGCAGGAGTTGACACTCAGCTACACCATGCCCAACCGCTGGTTTGGCAACGTACTGAAGGACGTGACGGTTTCCTTCATTGCCAACAATCCCTGGATGTTGTACTGCGAGGCTCCGTTCGACCCCGAACTGACTCCCTCTACCGCCACCTACGGACAAGGCAACGATTACTTTATGCAGCCAAGTGTGCGTAGCTTTGGCTTTGGTATTAAATTCAAATTATAACAGACCGACTTTTAATATGAAAAAGATAAATCAATATAAGCTTTTAGCGGGAATATATGCCCTAGCATTGTTGGCATCCTGCGATTACGAGGAAATCAATACCAATTGGGCTGAAATGAACGAGAAGGAAGAAGCCATGGACGGTGTTGCCGTCGGAGGATTGGTGACAACGATGGAGCAGACCGTCTTCCCGGTAGGGACACAAGCCGACGATACGGACATCATCAACATGTACCAGACCGACTATCATCTGTCTGCCGACTGCTGGAGTGGATTCTTCTCACAAAACAACTCTTGGAACGGTGGTAACAACAATACCAGTTATTATTTGATTGACGGATGGATTAAGGGTACTTATGCACGTTCTTATACCAATGCACTCGACCCGTGGAAAAAATTGAAAGCCGCTTCTGAAAAGAACGACACTCCCGAAGTCTTTGCCTTGGCACAAGTATTGAAGATTTCGGCTTGGCACAAGGCGTTGGAGAGTTTCGGGCCGATGCCTTATTCACATGCAGCCGATGCTACGATGAACATTCCTTTCGACTTGGAGAAGGACATATATGCTGCCATGTTCAAAGACTTGGCCGATGCTGTGGAGGTTTTGACCAAGAAAGCGGATGCCGGGGTGACCATTATGGAAGATTATGATGCGGTTTATGCGGGTGACTCTAGGAAATGGGTGAAGTATGCCAATTCGCTGATGCTTCGTCTGGCGATGCGCGTACGTTTTGCCGATACCGAACTGGCAAAGCGGTATGCGGCTTTGGCCGTGAAACACTCCATCGGAGTGATGACCTCCAAAGACGAAGAGGCGCAGATGAGTTCGGGTGCGGGCATCACTTTCCGCAACAACATCGAGTGGTTGGCCGAGCAGTACAATGAATCGCGCATGGGGTCGTCCATGTTCTCTTACCTGATGGGTTACGAAGACCCACGTCTGAGCGCTTACTTCAAACCGGTGGATGACAAATGTACTTTGGGACAGTTGGCATTCGATGGCAAGAAATATCAAGCCATTCCTGCCGGGCATCTTTACGGGCAGAACGATGTCTATACGACATTCTCAAAGCCGAATATCAAAGGTGACACTCCGACCTATTGGATGCGTGCTTCCGAAGTCTATTTCTTACGTGCTGAAGCTGCTTTGGTGTGGGGAGGTGAATTCGGTAATGCCGACGAACTCTACAAGCAAGGTATTGGGATGTCGTTCCAGGAAAACGGGGTGACAGCTTCGGTCGATGATTACATGAACTCCGGCAATGTACCAATCAAGCATGAGTTCGGTGGTTCTTACTCTTGCAGTTTTTCCGCCCCTCGTGCCGTTACAGTCAAGTTTGAAGGCAGCCGGGAAGAAAAATTGGAGAAGATTATTATCCAGAAGTGGCTTGCGCTCTTTCCCAACGGTCAAGAGGCTTGGACGGAGTGGAGAAGAACTGGCTATCCCGACTTGAATCCGGTGATGGCAAACAGAGGTTCGTTCCAAGGAGCCACCATTGAAAAAGGAGTGCGCCGAATGATTTATCCGACCAGTTTCCATCAGACAACGGAGGACGAGGCCAACTATCAGGTCATCCTGAAGTTGCTCAATAATGGGAAGGGTGGTGAAGACAAATCTTCTACCCGTCTGTGGTGGGATTGCAAGTGATAAACGATGTCTTACGTTAGAAATAAGAAAAATATGAAAAAATTGAAGAAACTATTATATATTGTTCCGTTGCTTGGTTTGATGGCTACTGCCTGCACGGATATTGAGAGCATTGAGATAGATCATATCGGTGGTAACAATACCAAAGATGACGTGGAGAGCGAAGCGTACTATGCCGACTTGCGCGCGTATAAAGAAACCGCCAAGAATTATGGCCGCCCCGTTGCGTTCGGCTGGTTTTCCAACTGGGCGCCGACGGGAGCCATGCGGAGGGGGTATCTCACTTCTGTGCCCGATAGTATGGATATCATATCTATGTGGAGCGGTGCCCCAGGACGTTATGAAATCACTGAGGCGCAGAAGAAAGACAAGGAGTTTGTGCAAAAAGTGAAAGGCATCAGGTTATTGGAAGTCTGCCTGCTTTCACACTTGGGCAAAGGGCGCACCCCTACTTCGGTATACGATGAAGTGGAAAAAAAAGCCATAGAAGAGGGTTGGAGCGAAGCTAAGCTGACAGAAGAAAGAAAGTTTGCTCGCTGGGACTTCTGGGGGTTTACTTCGCATGACTTGAACAACAAGGAAGAGCTGGAACGGGCTCTTTCCAAATTTGCCAAAGCCATCTGTGACTCGTTGGTGACCGGCGAGTGGGACGGATATGATATCGACTGGGAACCGGGTAACGGTTTCAATGATTCCGACGGTACTATCGGCAGCCGTAACATCGGTTTCGTGGTGAAAGAGTTGGGCAAATACATCGGTCCTAAGAGCGACCCGGAGAACAAAGGGCATAAACTGCTATGCATCGACGGGCATATCAATGATTTCTTGCCTGAGATAGAAGATTATGTGGATTACTGGATAGCTCAGGCGTATGGGCAAGCTTCTCCTTATTTGCATTCGCCTGGCAATATCAATGAGAAACTCATTGTCACGGAGAACTTCGAATCGTTTGCTTCCAATGGAGGGCAATTGTTGAAACAGGCCGCCTGGATGCCGGAAGAAGGGTATAAAGGCGGTGTGGGAGCTTATCGCTTTGATAATGACTATGACAATGCACCCGATTATAAATGGATGCGTCAAGCCATACAGATTAATCAGCGTGTGTTCAACGAATGGAAAGAAAGCAAAGGAAAAAATAAGTAGTGAATCAAATTTTAGAATATGAAAGATATGAATAAATATTTGTTGAAATATATGGTGTTTTGCTTCATAGCCATGCTGTCGGTCAGTTGCAATGATAGCGAAAGTGATTTGCTGGAACCTAAGGTCTATTTTGAAGAAAGGGAGTACCGGATAGAGGTGGAAGAGGGCGAAGCGATGACCCATGAGTTGCGGGCACGTGTGTCATCCTTGTGTGCTTCGCAGGTAGAGGTGTCTTATGAAGTGGCCGATACTTCTGTAATTGAGGCTTATAACAAAAAGTATGGAACGGAATATGAGATGTTCGATGCTACTGCCGTAGATTTGGGAAATGCTGTTGCCACTGTTCCTTCCGGAGAGGTGTATGCCGGATCGGTATCGGTGAAATTTTCTAAGTTGGATAAGGTGGAAGAAGGTAAGTCTTATCTGCTTCCGGTGCGTGTACGGTCTGCTTCTCTACCGGTTTCCCAAGGGGGAGATGTGGTTTATTTTATCCTCCACAAGCCCGTGCGGATTATGAAGGTGGCTCGTGTGTATAACAATTATGTGAGGATACCTTTGCTTCCCGGTACCCAATTCACATCCGTTACTTACGAAGCATTGATTTATATTGATTTCTTTGGAAACAACAATACTGTTATGGGATGCGAGGGAACTCTGATTTTCCGTATCGGTGATGCACCTTTGCTGGAGAAAGACCATTTGCAGATTGCAGGCAAATCGGAATACAGCGTTTCTCAGGCTTTGGGAACCGGGAAATGGTATCACGTGGCGTTCACTTACAATCAGCCTACCGGCAAGACTGCCATCTTCATCAATGGAGAAAAAGCTTCCGAAGCGGTTTGGGATATTCCGAGCTTCGATTTCGGTAAGGGCGACTTCTTTATCGGTAAGGTGGCCGGATTCATGTGGGGCGAACGTCCGTTCTATGGTCGCATGAGCGAAGTCAGACTTTGGAATGTGTCGCGCACGGAGAGTCAAATCAAGGAAAACATGATTACGGTTGACCCGAAATCGGAAGGCCTTGCTGCTTATTATAAGTTGAACGGAACCGACCAGTTCCAAGACGGAGAGACGTGGAAAGTGAAAGATGCTTCCGGTCATGGAATGGACGGATTGGTGAATGGAGGCGATAAAGCCCTCGGCATCGTGGAATTGGATGAACCGATAACTATTAAATAGCAGGATTCCGGTTTGGATATGAATGCAAGTTCTTGCAACTACCAATTACAAGAACTTGCATTCTTTCTTTTACCGACATGTCTTTATTCTTTATCCTTCTATTCTGCTAATTAAAATTAAAAAATAATCTGCAGTATTAGTGTTTTTGCCGAGTGAATTGTTTTATTAACCAATAAAAGGCAAAAGAATGTGTCTCAATGAACTTAAATTTAGGATGAAAAACATGAAATCTATTGCATGGCAAGCCGGATGTCTCTTGTGGTTGGGCATGGCGGTATGCAACTGTACTCCGGCTTCTTCAGGGGAAGACTATGCATCTTACGTAAATCCGTTTATCGGTACGGGGGGGCACGGACATACCTATCCGGGCGCAGTGGTACCCAACGGGATGATTCAGCCGAGCCCCGACACGCGCATCTTTCAGTGGGATGCTTGTTCCGGTTATTACTATGCCGATTCCACCATTAACGGATTCTCGCACACGCACCTCAGTGGAACGGGTTGCGGTGATTATGGCGATGTGCTGCTGATGCCCACCGTGGGCCGTCAGGACTATCATGCGATGGGGAAGAAGAGCCAGCAAATGGCATACGCCTCGCCTTTCTCGCACGGGCGGGAGAAGGCAGAACCGGGATATTATTCCGTATTCCTCAACCGTTATGGCGTACAAGCCGAGTTGACCTCTACCAAGCGCGCCGCCATTCATCGCTACACGTTTCCCAAGTCTGGGAAAGCAGGATTTATCCTTGACCTTGACTACAGCCTCCAGCGTCAGAAGAATGAAGAGATGAAGCTGGAAGTCATCAGTGATACAGAAATCCGCGGACATAAGAAAACCGTTTACTGGGCTTTCGATCAATACATAAACTTCTATGCCAAGTTCTCCAAACCGTTTACTTATACAATGGTGACCGATTCCATGGCATTGGATGAAGGGGAACCGCTGCTGCCCACCGCCAAGGTGCTATTGCAATTCCAGACGGAGAAGGATGAGCAGGTGATGGTGAAGGTGGGTGTTTCAGCTGTGGATATGGACGGTGCCCGCCGGAATGTGGAAGCGGAGATACCCGGATGGGATTTTGACGGAGTGCGTCGGGCAGCCCGCCAATCATGGAATGAATACCTTGCCAAGATAGATATCGAGACGGAGGATGAAGACCAGCGTACCATGTTCTATACGGCGCTTTATCATACGGGTATGCAGCCCAATCTGTTTACCGATGCCGACGGGCGTTATTTTGGCATGGATTTGAAAGTGCATCAGGGTAGCGTGGAAGAGCCCGTCTATACCATTTTCTCTTTGTGGGACACGTTCCGTGCCTACCACCCGTTGATGACGATTATCAATCCGGATTTGAACCAAGCCTTCATCCGCTCGCTCATCCAGAAGGAGCGCGAAGGCGGTGTATTTCCCATGTGGGAATTGGCGGGCAACTATACGGGCACGATGATAGGCTATCATGCTGCCTCCCTTGTGGCAGATGCCTATATGAAGGGCTATCGCGACTTTGATGTACAGAAGGCATACCGCGCTTGCCTGCGTGTGGCGGAGTATGACACTACTGGTATTATCACCCATCCTTTGGTATTGCCTCATTTGATGCCGCAGGCCAAATATTGGAAGAACAAGGTCGGTTACGTGCCTTGCGACAAGGATAATGAAGCAGTAGCTAAGGCCTTGGAGTATGCCTACGATGACTGGTGCATCTCTGTGCTGGCCGGTGAGTTGGGCGACACGCTGAACCAACGGAAGTATGCTGATTTCAGCAAGGGCTATCAGAACTATTTCGATCCAGTTACCCGTTTTATGCGTGGACTGGATAGCAAAGGCAATTGGCGTACGCCGTTCAATCCCCGCTCTTCCAACCATCGCAGTGATGACTATTGTGAGGGGACTGCCTGGCAATGGACCTGGTTTGTTCCTCACGATGTGGAGGGACTGGTGGAACTGATGGGAGGCCGTGAAGCTTTTATCGGTAAGTTGGACTCGCTGTTCGTGGCCGATTCTTCACTGGAAGGTGAACTAGTGTCTGCCGACATTTCCGGCCTGATAGGGCAGTATGCCCATGGTAATGAGCCGAGTCACCATATCATTCACTTCTACAACTATGTGGGCCAACCCTGGCGCACGCAGGAGTTGGTGGACGAGGTACTGCAGACGCTTTATTTCAACAATCCGAACGGGCTTTCGGGTAATGAAGACTGTGGGCAGATGTCGGCATGGTATGTACTGAATGCCATGGGCTTCTACCAAGTTTGCCCAGGCCGTCCGCTCTATTCCATCGGTCGCCCGTTGTTCGACAAGGCGACAGTGAACCTTAAGGATGGAAAGAAATTCACGGTGGTGGCCACGGACAACAGTCGTACGAACAAGTATGTTCAGAAGATGTTGTTGAACGGCGAGGAATTGGTACGCCCGTTCTTTACGCATCAGGACATAACGGACGGTGGCACTTTGGAGTTGATAATGGGCGACAAGCCGGTAAAGACAAACAATTGATAACGTGCGATTAGTTATGAATCACAATAATTACCGTAACCCGGTTTCCTGGGTGCCTTCCGTTTATTTTGCCATGGGGCTGCCTTTCATTGCAGTCAACCTGGTCTCTACGTTCATGTTTAAGGATTTGGGCATATCCGACACGCAGATTGCCTTCTGGACTTCTATCATCATGATGCCCTGGACGTTGAAGTTCCTTTGGAGTCCGTTCCTGGAGATGTACCGCACAAAGAAGTTCTTTGTGGTTATCACCCAGTTGTTGAGCGGATTGCTGTTCGGACTGGTGGCTTTTTCGTTGAAGTTCGATTACTTTTTTGCCATTAGTATTTCGACAATGGCAGTCATCGCTTTCAGCGGAGCCACGCACGATATAGCCTGCGATGGCGTGTATATGGCGGAACTGTCACCTGCCGACCAAGCCAAGTACATCGGTGTGCAGGGGGCTTTCTACAACATCGCCAAATTGGTGGCGAACGGCGGACTGGTGGCGATGGCGGGTATGCTGGCCCAGAGTTTCGGGGCGATGGAAGGCCGTTCTATGCAGGAGAACATGTCTGCTTATAAGGAAGCGTGGATGATTATCTTTATCGTCATTGCCGTGTTGCTGTTGCTGTTGGGGGGGTATCATTCACGGATGTTGCCGTGCACGCAGAAGCGGCAGGACGCCAAGCGTTCGGGCGCGGAGGTGATGCGGGAACTGTGGGCGGTGATAAGGAATTTCTTCACAAAGCGCCACATCTTCTATTACATTTGCTTCATTATCCTCTACCGCTTTGCTGAAGGGCTTGTGATGAAGATTGCACCGCTCTTCTTGCGCTCCTCGCGTGAGGTGGGGGGATTGGGGCTTTCGCTTACTGAAATCGGTACGTTGAACGGTGTCTTCGGTTCAGCGGCTTTTGTGCTGGGATCCTTGTTGGCAGGCATCTACGTGTCGAAGCGCGGGCTGAAGAAGACGCTGTTTTCGCTCTGCATCGTGTTCAACTTTCCGTTCGTGGCCTACACGCTACTCGCCATTTATCAACCGGAGAACCTTTATCTGATAGGTGCGGGCATCGTGGCGGAGTATTTCGGTTACGGCTTCGGCTTCGTGGGGCTGACGTTGTTCATGATGCAGCAGATTGCTCCCGGCAAGCATCAGATGTCACACTACGCCTTTGCTTCCGGCATCATGAATTTGGGAGTGATGCTTCCGGGGATGATGAGTGGTTTCTTTAGTGATTTGTTGGGGTACGAGAAGTTCTTCACTTACGTGCTGTTGGCCGCCGTACCGTCGTTGCTGATAACATACTTCATTCCCTTTACGCATGACGATGAGGTGAAGTAAGCTTTGCAGCATGAATGAGACTTGTTGCATAAAAAACTATTGAATAAAAGAATATAATCTGTGCCCATCTGTGTAATCTGTGGTGCAAAGATAAAAATCCAAAATATTATGAACAATAAATTTACTTCAATCCCTTGGGAAGAGCGTCCGGCAGATTGTGCGGACGTGATGTGGCGTTATTCGCAGAATCCCGTTATCGGACGTTACCATATTCCGACGTCCAACAGTATCTTCAATAGTGCAGTGGTGCCTTTTGGCGACGGATTTGCCGGTGTGTTCCGTTGTGACAACCGGGCGGTGCAGATGAATATTTTTGCCGGTTTCAGCAAGGACGGCATCCACTGGGAAATAGAGCATGAGCCAATCAAGTTCAAGGCCGGGAATACGGACATGATAGAGTCCGAATATAAATACGACCCGCGCGTGACATGGATTGAGGATCGCTACTGGATTACGTGGTGCAACGGCTACTACGGTCCCACCATCGGTATCGGCTATACTTTCGATTTCAAGGAGTTCTTCCAGTGCGAGAATGCTTTCTTGCCTTTCAATCGCAACGGTGTATTGTTGCCTCAGAGGTTCGATGGCAAATATGCACTCTTGAGCCGTCCCAGCGACAGTGGCCATACACCTTTTGGCGACATCTACATCAGCTTCAGCCCCGACATGAAGTTTTGGGGCGAACACCGCCATGTGATGGCTCCCACACCTTTCCCCGAAAGTGCCTGGCAATGCACCAAGATAGGGGCGGGTTCGGTACCGTTCCTCACGGACGAAGGTTGGCTGATGTTCTATCACGGCGTGATAACCACTTGCAACGGTTTCCGTTACTCCATGGGGGCGGCTATTCTGGATAAGGACAATCCTGCCAAGTTGCTCTACCGCACCCGTGAGTATCTGCTTGCGCCTGCTGCTCCATACGAACTGGCAGGCGATGTACCCAATGTGGTGTTCCCTTGCGCAGCATTGCAGGATGGAGAACGTGTAGCTGTATACTACGGTGCAGCCGATACGGTAGTGGGGCTTGCCTTTGGCTATATCCACGAGATTCTGGAGTTCACGAAGCGCACAAGTATTTTGTAAGCACCAAGCAGTTGGCAGGCGCTTGGTATTGCTGAAAAAAACGTCTGCCGTAACTGTCTTATACTTAGTGAAATATCACTGCAAAGATACTGCATGCTTTTTGCAGTGATACTGCAGAGCCGTTGCAGCGCCACTGCAAAGCTGATGCAGCGTTACTGCAAAGCTGTTGCAGCGCTACTGCAAAGTAGTTTGCAGTGTCACTGCAGACCGTTTGCAGTAACGCTGCAGAGTGCATGCAATGACACCGGCATGGGTAGCGTGCTCACTAACTAATAAAGAACAAATCCCTACTATATTATGAAACGACTGATTACTTTCTGTATCATCTCCTTTGGAATGCTCACGGCATCTATGGCTGCGGAGAAGCAACCGACGGACTATGTGAATCCTTTTATTGGTACCACCAACTTCGGCACTACAAATCCGGGAGCCGTCTGTCCCAATGGAATGATGTCCGTAGTGCCCTTCAACGTGATGGGCTCGGAGGACAACAAATACGATAAAGATGCCCGCTGGTGGTCCACTCCCTATGAGTATCACAATTGTTTCTTCACCGGATATTCGCATGTCAATTTGAGCGGTGTGGGCTGTCCGGAATTGGGTTCTTTGCTGCTGATGCCCACTACGGGAGAGTTGTCCGTGGATTATAAGGAGTATGGAAGCCGCTATAAGGACGAGCAGGCATCCCCCGGATATTACAGCAACTTCCTGACTCGCTACAATGTGAAGACGGAAGTGACGGCAACTCCCCGCACGGGTGTGGCGCGTTTCACCTTTCCTGCTGGGCAAAGCCATGTACTGCTGAATCTGGGCGAAGGTCTGACCAATGAATCGGGAGCTTTTCTGCGTCGGACGGGTGAGTGCGAGTTTGAAGGTATGAAGCTGCTGGGTACTTTCTGCTATAATCCGCAGGCCGTTTTCCCCATCTACTTTGTGATGCGTGTCAACAAGCAGCCTGCTGCTTCGGGCTACTGGAAGAAGCAACGCCCCATGACCGGTGTGGAGGCCGAATGGGATCCCGATAACGGACGCTACAAACTTTACACCGGCTACGGGAAAGAGCTGGCAGGAGATGACATCGGCGCTTACCTTACATTCCATACTGAAGAGGGCGAGCAAGTGGAAGTACAGATGGGAGTCTCTTTTGTGAGTATAGAGAATGCCCGGCTCAATTTGGATATCGAGCAGCAGGGAAAGAACTTCAGCCAAGTGCTGGAGGAAGCCCGTCGTTGCTGGAACGATGACCTCTCGCGCATCCTTGTGGAAGGAGGTACGGAAGAGCAGAAAACCGTTTTTTATACGGCACTCTATCATACGCTGATACATCCCAATATCCTGCAAGATGTGAACGGGGAGTATCCCGCTATGGAGAGTGACAAAATTCTGACCACCAAAGGCGACCGTTATACCGTCTTTTCCTTGTGGGACACTTACCGCAATGTGCACCAGCTTCTTACGCTAGTATATCCCGAACGGCAATTGCAGATGGTGCGCTCCATGCTCGACATGTACCGCGAACACGGCTGGCTTCCCAAATGGGAACTCTACGGCCGTGAGACGCTGACCATGGAAGGTGACCCTTCCATCCCCGTCATCGTCGACACCTGGCTGAAAGGTCTGCGCGACTTTGACATAGAACTGGCCTACGAGGCCATGCGCAAGGGAGCCACCCTGCCGGGGGCGGAGAACCTGCTCCGTCCGGACAATGACGACTATGTGTCATTGGGATATGTGCCTCTGCGGGAGCAGTATGACAATTCCGTTTCACATGCCCTGGAATACTATATTGCCGACAATGCCTTGTCGCGCATAGCTGCTGCGCTTGGCAAGAAGGAGGATGCCCGTCTGTTCCACGAACGTTCGCTGGGCTACAAGCATTATTACTGTAAGGAGTACGGTACTTTCCGTCCCATCTTGCCGGACGGAGAATTCTATGCTCCTTTCAATCCTATGGAAGGTGAGAATTTTGAGCCCAGCCCCGGCTTCCACGAAGGCAATGCTTGGAACTATACTTTCTATGTTCCCCACGATGTGAAAGGGCTTGCCCGGCTCATGGGTGGAAAGAAGCCGTTTGTAGACAAGCTTCAGCGCGTGTTCGACGAAGGGCTGTACGACCCTGCCAACGAACCGGACATTGCATACGCCCATCTTTTCTCTTATTTCAAGGGTGAGGAGTGGCGCACGCAGAAAGAGCTGCACCGCCTTTTGCAGAAGTATTTCAAGAATGCCCCCGATGGAATTCCCGGCAATGATGATACCGGAACGATGTCCGCTTGGGCTATCTTCAATATGATGGGCTTTTATCCGGATTGTCCCGGAGAACCGGCATATACGCTATCTACTCCGGTATTTGATAAAGTAACCATAAAGCTCGACCCTAAGTATTGGGGACGCGACCAACTGGTAATAGAGACGGAACGTCCGTCGGCAGAATCTCTATATATCCGCGAGATGAAGCTGGGAGGAAAAAAACTGTCCCGATATCGTATCACTCATGAAGAACTGGTGCAGGGAGGTAAACTGCAGTTTAGTCTTCGATAGGTATTGTGAGTCAGGATAACATCGGTGATGGTTTAGGTTGCCCGCTGTTGACAGAGTTCATGTCAGTGGCGGGCTTTTCTATGCAGGTTGGCTTCCGGCAGGTTGATAGGGTATTTCGAACCAGAATTCGGAACCTTTCCCCGGAATAGAGCTGACACCTACTTTTCCGTTCATTTTCCCGGCAATCATGGTGCAGATGGAGAGTCCGAGGCCCGTGCCTTGTTTAAAGCTGTTTAGCTTGACAAAGCGTTCGAATACATCCTTTTGCTTTTCGGGAGGAATGCCGCACCCGGTATCACGGACAAAGAAGCGAATCCTGTCTTCTTGCGGCAGGTGATAACCAATGTCGATGAAACCTTCTTCCGTATGCTTGAGGGCGTTTGACAGATAGTTGTTCAGTACTTGCCTTACCCGCTTGGGAATGGTATGAATGCTACAGCAATCCGTACCGGGGAGGAGACGTATGCAGACTTTGGGCGGAAGTTTCAGTTTTGCCATCGTCTGCATTTCATCAAGCGTCTTGTTTACATCCATATCTCCTTCTGTGAATTCGAGAATGCCGGCTTCGATGCGTGACAGGTCGAGAATATCATTAATCAGTTGCAGCAGCAGTTGGGTGTTTTCTTCGATGATATGTATGTATTCCTTTGTATCTTCGTCTTGTATATAATCGGAAAGTATGGAGGAGAATCCGACAATGGCGTTTAGTGGAGTACGTATCTCGTGGCTCATATTGGCAAGAAAAGCCGATTTCAGGCGGCTGGCTTCTTCTGCTTTCTCTTTGGCTGCCAGTAGTTCGGTGATATCCAGTGCAGAACTGACAATCCATCTCTCTTTTCCTTTGTTGTAGGACACCAGCGTTTTGTGAAACGACAGAACATACTCTCTGCCTTTGGGATTGACAAAGTGTTTGATGTAGGACTGGGGAGTTTCCGACTCTTCGACTTCTTTGTCTGTCTCCTGAATGAAATTATCTTGCATTAGGGGTTTGAACTCCTCTTCATAGTGTCCCACAATATCCTCAGCGGGGACTTCCATCATCTCTGCCGCTTTTTTGTTCCATATCAGGTAGCGTCCTTCGTTGTTTTTGTCTTTTACTGTAGTGGCGATGGGGAGGTTCTCCAGAATACTTTCAAGGAAGAAACGGTATTTTTCGTTTTCCCGGCGTTGGACTTCATCTTCCGTAATGTCGCGTATGAAGGCCATGGCATAATTTCTGTTGAGGTAGACCATGCGCACTGCGATATATAGTTCTTCACTACTTTCCACTCTTATCTTTAGGATCAGGCTGTCCGAAGTGCGGGTATTCAGTACGCGTAACAGCGACGTCATGTATTTCCGGCATTCATCGGCGTCTGTCACTAAATTATTGATATTTAGAACTCCCGAATTCAGAAATGGAAGTCTGTTCGCCTTTTCGGTAGGTGTATTAAGTAGTTTTACGACAATACCTTGTCGGTTCAGCAGATATACTGGAATGTCTATTGCCCGGATAATCTGTCTGTTCAGACTTTTGTATTTATGATTTATCCAGTATAGAAAGCTTGCAGATGTAACGGCAATTAACAGAAATAACTGTACTTCTCCAAATAATGTAAGATGCATACGCGGTGTCTTTCATTTCGTCTGTCCTCATTGACGAAGGTTATTATATAAAAAGCGCGAGGACTGTTATTGTCTATCTGCATTCGAGGCTCTGGAAAATGCCCACACCGTTAATAGACAACAGCCCCCACGCCTAAGTATATAATAACATAGACGTAAAGAAACTGTTGCTATTATCCTGCGGTGTTTAAGAGAATTTTCCAGATTCCGAATAGCAGGGATAATAACTTTCGCTTCTTGCGTTCTTATCGAATCGAGTCAAAAGTGACGTTATCACTATAACAGCCAAGACTTTGGTGCAAAAGTAGTATATTTTTCGGGATGTACAGTATGATGAGGACAATAAAGTGTATATGCAAACAAAGCGTGATGGTATTTGACCGTCACGCTTTGTATAGCCTGCCATTAAAAGTTGTTGTTAGAGAGAATTGTTAGAGGATTTATTTCATGGCTTCTATGGTATATCCTTGTTGTTTCAGAAGGTTCAGCACTCCATTGTCTCCGGGCAGGTGTCCGGCACCGACTACGAAAAGGGTGGGGGCTTCCGTCATGATGGCAGGCATCTTTTCAACCCATGCCTTGTTGCGGTTGTCCAGCATGGCTTCCATCTCTCCGGGCAGCGGGTCGCATGAATTGCCGTCGCGCTCTTCCATCAGTTGCAGCATGGCATCCAGATCCTGCTTTTCATAAGCGGCAATCAGGCGCTTGCTTTGCTCGATACCTTTCTCGATGTCACTGATAGCGCAGTAGAGGAGGTTTGCCTGGCGTTGCAGCGTCTGGCTGTTGAACAGAATGTCTATTTGTGACTGGGCTGTTTCCAGACCGCCAACTTTCTTGCCTTGCTGTCCGGCCTGCTGCTGGAAGTAAGTGTCGAGCTGTTCTTGCGGGTTGAAGCCCGGAGTATGTTTCATGTAGAGCAGGACGACAAGCTGCTGGTTGATGGCAGCCGGTTTCAGTTGAGCAAGCATGGCGATGTCTACCATCATATTCTCTTTTACAACTTTACCCACTTCTTCGTATTGCTCGGGAGTAAAGAGGCTTTGCAGCGTGGTGTCTTTGGGCATCATCATCTGCTGTTGCATGCTTTGCATGAAGGTGGGAGTCGCCATTTCGCTCATCACGACCTCACCGTAGACTTGGGTGGTTTCGTTCATGGCCTGCGGCATGGCGGCGATGCTGTCCTTGATGCTGAGTGGAGAGAGATGGTAAGTACCGAAAATATAGGATGGTTTCTCTAATCCTTTACCGGATACTTTCCATAAAAGTTGTGCATTGGCACTCAGCGCAATGCTGATGAATACGAGGATGCCTAAAAGTTTCTTCATTGTTTTCTTCTTTTAATTGTTTCTGGACTATCAGTCGGGAAAGAGTAAAGAAAATCACAAGAAGGGAAAAAATTAGTATCATTTTATTCTTCCTCCGCAGAGCCAGTGTTGGGTGTAATATTTTTCCCGGAGGTTGCTGACTATGACTCCCTGGCTGGTACTGGCATGTATAAATTTGCCGTCCTTGAGGTAGATACCTACGTGTGCCACTTTTTTGCGGGAAGCACGGCTGGTGAAGAACACCAAATCTCCCTCACGCAAGTTGCGGCGGGAGATTTTGCTGCTCTCTTTCAGTTGCCCGTCTGTGCTTCTCGACAGACGGGTGTGGTAAACTTTCTTATACAGTTGCGATACCAGTCCGGAGCAGTCTGTCCCCCGCTTGCTGTCGCCACCAGCACGATAGGGGGTGCCTATCCATTCGGAGGCATGGATGTACAGCTTGTGGTTGTCCTGCAGTTCAATATCCACTCCCAAACGGACGGATGCCTGTGCCAGGGCTTTGTAGTCCAGGCGTGGCGCGGAGGTATGGCAGGAACTTAGACCTATCAATATGATGGTAAAGGCTACTATATAAGAAAGATATTTTTTCATGCTTCCGAGTTTTTTTCTTCTACCGTTTTATCTTCTTTTTCCGTTATTTCTTCTACGGCTGCTTCTGCTTCTTCTACCGTTTCTTCTACCACGGCTTCTTCCTCCACGCCGACGTTGAAGTAAGCTTCCAATTCCTGTTCGGCAGAGTTGTTCTCATTTCGTATATCGCGGATAATAACACCGTTTTCTAACAATGCAATACGCGGGCAAACGTCCACTGTGTGGTTCAGGTTATGGCTGGAAATGATGACAGTGGCTCCGTGTTCTTCATTGTATCTTTTCAGCAAGTGTTTGATTACGGACTGTGAACTGGGGTCAAGGAAGTTGAACGGTTCATCCAGAATCAACAGTTGCGGATGGTGGAGCATGGCGGAGATGATGCCGATTTTCTGCTTGTTTCCGGCAGAATAGTTGCGGATGAATTTCTTCTGGCCCATTACCTCGCCGTTCATGAAGCGTTCGAAGGGAAGCAGGCGTTCGTCTATCTCCTCTTTCTTCAGACCGTACATCTTGCCGATGAAATAGAAGTATTCTTCGGGAGTGAGGTAGTCTATCAGGAAACCGTCGTCTATAAAGGCTCCCGTGAAGTTCTTCCAGTCCTCACTTTTGCTGACGTCAATGTCATTGATGGTTACATTGCCCCGGTCTGCCTGTAGTAAGTCAAGAATAAGGCGGAAGAGGGTGGTCTTGCCTGCACCGTTGTTGCCTACCAGTCCCAGCATATCGCCTTGCCCGATGGTGTAGTTCTCTATATCTACGGCTTTTTTTGTGCCGAAATTCTTTTGTAAATTGTTGATGCGTATCATGTTAGTGATTGATGTTTAATGATTTCTATTTCTGTCTACTGTCCCTGAAGCCTTCCATATTCTTGTAGCGGCGTTTCATGAGTCGGTGATATACATTCATCAGCCAGAATTTGGAAGTGGCGATGAATGCCACGCCGATGCCGATAAGTATCCAGGGGGTGACCTCTTTGCCAAAGATGGCATTCAGTGCAAAAAGCAGCAGTAAAGGTATGCCGAAAGCACCTCCTGAAATCAGATTCTGCAGACCGGTGCCTATATTCTGCCGGCTGGTCATCTTTGAATTCAGGTCGGTAGTCTTGTTGTTGTAGACTGCCAGTTGGAACAGACAGCAGTATACGGCTCCCGGAATGAATATCAGCCATGCAATGCAACCGAGTACGGATACCTTCCCGGTAACCATACCGGGAATCATCAGAATCGTAGGAATGAGCAATGCAATGCTGTACAGTATGTATTTGGCACGCAGCAGCGAGTAGATAGATTCCTTGCGGCTCATCAGTCCGTCAATGTAATTGCCTTCGTAACCCATCAGTGTGCTGAGGAACATGATGCCGAAGATAATGTAATTATAAAGGACGAAGAAATCTCTCAGACCTCCGTCATACACATCGGAAAAGCTAATGATACTACTGAACATTATCACTACACCGGTGATGGAATAGAGCGAACGCTTACAAATCTTGTTGCGTAGCAATAACTTGAGTTCCAGTCTCATGTATTCGCCTATTTCGCCGTAGCGGTCGAGGAATTTGTATTCGGATACATGTTTTATCCGTGTATCTTCCACTTTGTTCAGTTCATTGTAGATGAGTTTCTGCATCAGGGTGCGGTTGATGAACCACATGAGGGCGATGGCAGCCAGTACACCGATGAATGACAGTATATTGCCGGTGATGAACCCTTCTCCCAGATTGACAAAACAGTCGAAAAGCGGACTGTTGTCCGGAATGAATAGTGCGGCGGCAATGCCACCATATACTACTACCGGTAGTGCCAGCCACCAGATGCGCTCACCCATCAGTGTGCGGCACAACAAGAACCAGTAGTTATTGAATACCATCAGCAGCCAGATGCCGATGCAATAGGTCAGCACACCACTGATTCCATAGAATTTGGTGACGGTGATGATGGAAAACGGAACAAACAGAAACAGCCAGAACAGATTGAAGCCATCCAGTCCGGAACGGATCAGCAGGAAGTCGATAAGACGATTCCGCTTGATGGGAAGCAGCAGGTAGGGCTTCACTTCCTGGGTGGGTGTTTTTTGGAAAGGCAGGCGTATCAGGAAATCCAGCACAAGGACAAATATCAATCCGGAGTTCATTACGTGATAGGCTTCTGTGGCACCACCGTCAAAGGCGAATGCAAAGGTCGTACCGAAGAATATCAGGTAACCGGCCCAGAAGACAAACATGAAGTACATCCAGAATTTTCCGAATTTACTTTTTTCGTACATCGGATTTCGTTTTTCTGCCAGTTTTCCGTGCTTGCGCAAATCTAAGAAAAGACTCATAGTATTTGTATATATAGAGTTTGTATAAAAAAAGCTGCGCTGCCTTTCATCGAACAACGCAGCCTTCTGTGTGTATGGCTCTCTTATTCTTTGTCAGGAGTTTCAGGACTGATCATTGATACCTCAATCTCATTCTTCTGCTTGAACAAGTCGTCGGTGAACTTCTGGATGTCCTTCACGGTAATGCTGTTGACTATCTGTTCGTAATCCTTTATCGGATTCATACCGGTGAACAGGTATTCGTCAATACTTCCCAGCCAGTAGCTGTTCTCCTTCAAGTCTTCGGCGTGTTTTTTCAGCATGAACTCCTTCACTTTATTCAGATCTCCTTCCGACGGACCTGCTTTGGCGATGTTGTCGAGTTCTGTAAAGATAATCTGCATCAACTTTTCTCTTTTTGCCGGAGCGGTTTCGAATATAATCTGCAGAAGGGCCTTTTCTTTCGGATATTTGCTTAACTGGCCGCCTACATATACACCGTAAGTGCCACCTTCGTCTTCACGTACCTTGGCTGTATAAACCAAGTCAAGAATCTGGCTGGTCATATCCAGCAGGATGTCATTTTTCAGGTCGTACTTGCAGTCACCGCTCAGCAGGACAAAATTCGACGCTTTAGCAGTTTCCTGCTTCCTTACGAACTCATTCTTGTAAATTCCTTGGCGCATGTCGACTTTATTGTCCTTGAATGTTTCCTTGCGGTTGATGGCAGGCAGTGCACCCAGGTACTCGGCGATGAGCGGTTTCATTTCCTCCACATTCACATTTCCTACAAAGATAAAGGTAAAATCGCTGGCATCTTTGTAGCGGTCTTGATACATAGACAGAATCTTGTCATAATCCATCTTGTCAATCATGTCCGCCTTTATTCTAGCTCTTCTGGGATGGTGCATGTAAATACCGGCCGAGACAGAGTCACTGAACGCCACCTGGGGATTCATTTCCATATTTTGCAAAGCAGCTTTGTTGCGGTTCTTGTAGGATGCAAAGGCATCGTCGTCACGGCGCGGGGCGGTGAACGTCAAGTAAGTGAGCTGCATCATTGTCTCGAAGTCTTTCGGTGAACAGCTGCCATTGACGGTTTCTGTCTTGTCACCGATACCATAGCTGACGGAAGCTTTCTTGCCAGCCAGAACTTTTTCCAGGTCTACGGCACTGAAATTACCCAGACCACCGACACTCACTGCATCCAGTCCGTTGATGTTGATGATTTCCGAGTCGGGGAACAAGGAACTGCCGCCCAGGCTGACTCCCTTCATGCGGATTTCGTCTGCCTTGAAGTCTGTCTTCTTGATAATGACCTTGACTCCGTTGGAGAGTGTCAGCGTTGTAGTGCTGAATATATCGTCTGTCTGCTCGGATACAATCTTTCCGCCTTTCGGGGCTTCGGCCATCAAAGGTTCATCCGATACCTTGTCTACGTAGGCAGTCAGTTTTTCAGCTTTAATATCTTTCAGTATCTTCTTGATTGCATCTTCTGTCGGCATTTTCAATCCTTCCTTATCCGGACCGAGAATAGCGACTACCTGGTTACTGTCTGTCACGAGGGCTTGCATCATCTGGTTCAGTGCGGCAACCGGAATGGCGGGAGCTATCTGATTGATGATGGCGTATTCGTTTTCGATGCCCGGAATCGGTTCGTTATCGAGGAAATGACGGACATATTCATCCACGTACTCTTCATTCTTGCGTTTGTCACGCTCGTTATAAGCAGATTCCAGTTGGCGCAGATATTCGGCACGGGCACGATTGTATTCCGTTTCCGTAAAGCCGAATTGGCGGGCGCGTTCTGTTTCGCGCAGGAGAGTGGCTATTCCATTTTCTATGGCATCTTCCTTGCAGACAACGATACCGGTGAAAGCATCTTTGGTTTTGGCAACGAAGAAATCATCGTCGTAAGTGGCAGCATATATATAGGGGGGATTGGCAGTCTGTACCAATTCGTTCAGGCGTGCATTCAGCATATTGTTGATGAGCGTGGTTGCATAATTCTGTACCAGATAGCCCATATCGCCTTTCTGCTCGTCAGGAGTGGCTTCATGCTTGTTGAAAATGAGGGCCTGTACATTAGGCTGTTCCTTATCCTGATAAACCAATACGATAGGCTCCTTGTTGTCGTTTACCGGATAGTACTCACGTTTGGCAGCATTGGGCTGGGCGGGAATATCAGAAAATATTTTCTTGATTTGGGCTTCGATGGCATCCACGTCTATATCGCCAACTACCACAATACCCTGAAGGTCCGGACGGTACCACTTTTCATAGTAGTCTCTCAAGGTTTGCGGTTTGAAGTTCATAACGACCTCCATCGTTCCGATAGGGAAACAAGTGGCATACTTCGTTCCTTCGAACATGACCGGAAGCATCTTCTCCTGGAAGCGTTGTATGGCGCTCATACGGGTGCGCCATTCTTCGTTGATGACTCCGCGTTCCTTGTCTATTTCCTTCGGGTCCAGAGTCAAATCGTTACTCCAATCGTGCAGAATCAGCAAGCAGGAGTCGATGGCTCCCGGAGTAGTGACCGGCACATTGGAAATGTTGTATACGGTTTCGTCTACGGAAGTATAGGCGTTCAAGTTCTCACCGAATTTCACCCCGATACGCTCCAGGTATTGTTTCAGTGCATCACCGGGGAAGTGGGTCGTTCCATTGAAACACATGTGTTCCAGGAAATGGGCAAGGCCGCGTTGGTCGGCTTCTTCTTGAATGGAGCCTACCTTTTGGGCAATGTAAAAGTCGGCCCGGTTTGCAGGCTGGCTGTTCTTGCGGATATAATAGGTCAATCCGTTGTCCAACTTTCCGATACGGACATTTTTGTCGACCGGGATAGGCGGCATTTGCTGTGCAAATACCTGCTGAAAATTGCAGCAAAGAATTAACGCTACAATCCATAAACCGCGTAATAGATGTTTCATATTATTATGAATTTAAATTGTTCTTGAACTATCTGTCGGACAGCCCTTAGATAAATCACAACTTCTGTTGTTTTTTTCGGATTCCATTCCGGATAAATGGAATTTATCTGACTGCTTCCCGGATGCGGACCAATTTGGTCAGCAGGTCTTCCAGCAGGTCGAGTTTCAGCATGTTGGCGCCGTCACTCTTGGCTACGGTGGGATTTTCGTGGGTTTCGATGAACAGTCCGTCTACACCTACGGCAACACCGGCTTTGGCTACGGTCTCGATAAGTTGCGGCATACCTCCCGTGACACCACTGGTCTGGTTGGGCTGTTGCAGGGAGTGGGTTACATCCAGGATGACAGGGAAACCGAAGGTCTGCATTTCGGGGATGCCGCGATAGTCGATGACCAAATCCTGATAACCGAAAGTAGTTCCGCGTTCCGTCAGCATGACGTTCCTATTGCCTGCTTCCACTACTTTATCAGCCGCAAAGCGCATGGCAAGCGGAGAGAGGAACTGCCCTTTCTTGATGTTGATGGTTTTTCCGGTTTTGGCGGCGGCTACAAGCAGGTCTGTCTGCCGGCAGAGGAAGGCGGGAATTTGCAGAATATCCACATATTCGGCAGCCATGGTGGCTTCTTCGGCGGCATGAATATCGGTTACGGTAGGTACTCCGAAAGTGGTGTGCACTTTTTGCAGTATCTTCAGCGCCTTTTCGTCACCGATACCCATAAAGGAATCCAGGCGGGAGCGGTTGGCTTTGCGGTACGACCCTTTGAATACATAGGGGATTTGCAGTTTTTCGGTGATAGTCACGATACGTTCGGCAATGCGCATTGCCATTTCTTCTCCTTCGATGACACATGGACCTGCCAGTAGGAAGAAGTTTCCGGCAGGATTATTCTTTAATTCAATCATAGGTTGTTACTGATTAAGTATTTTCAATTGGGTATAATCAATGTTATTGCTTCATGCAGTACGCTGATGTCCAGTGGAAAATGACGGTCGAGAATACGTCCGTCCAAATCGACAGAGGCATTTTGCGCACGCAGCACTTTTACTTTTTGCGTACGGTAGGGCATCACTACCTTATGGTTCAGAATCCGCCCTTGGATAAGCATCCACAATCCCGACCATAGTTGCAGCAATTCGGGACGGTAAATGACGGAAACATCCAGCCAGCCGTTATAGGGCACTGCACTAGGCGCCTGGCCGTATCCCCACGCACTGCCTATGCAGACAGTCATGATGCGTCCGCGTATATGCTCGCCGTTTATCTTGAGATGCATGCGGTACAACTTACGTTCGAAGATAATGGATAGCAGTGCCATGAAGTAAGAGAGGAACTTCACTCCCCAAAAACGCTTGCACTGGTCGGTGATTTTCACGATACGGGCTCCCAGACCTATGTTGATGGCATTGAGAAAGTAGCGTGTCAGATGCTTTTCACCGTCGTAATAATAGCAGGTACCCACGTCTATTTTCCGGCGGCGGTTGTTGATGATGCAATCCACCGCTTTCTTGTAGTCCGAACTCATTTCCCAATAGTCGGCAAAGTCATTTCCTATACCATTGGGGATGATGCCGATGGCTATATTCTCCTTGTCCGGTGCATTGGAAAGCATGATGCCGTTAATGACGTCATTCAGTGCGCCGTCACCGCCTACTACAACAATGGTGCGGTAGCCGTTGTTGGCAAGGATACCTGCCAGACGCTCTACCGAACCGAACCCTTCGGACTGCACATAGTCGTAAGGCACACCTTTGCTGTCCATGTATTCTTTGATTTCTTTCCACCGTTTCTGCACTTTCCGCGTTCCGGCCTTGGGGTTGTATATTACTCCCAACTTTTCGGGTTCTGCACTCATGATTCTATTTACAATTTGACTATTTACAGTTTACGATTTAAATCACCCGGTTCTTCATCATTTCATCATCCTTCCAACTTCTTCTTTACAAAAGCTATCTTTTCTTCCATCGGCCATCGGGCATTCATCCAATGGATGGTAAATCCACGCCGTTCCATACCGCGGAACCAGGTCATCTGGCGTTTGGCAAACTGGTGGATGGCTGTTTCCAGTTGCGTGAACATCTCTTCATAGGTCAGCTTGCCGATGACATAAAGTGTCAGATACTTGTATTCCAGTCCGTAATAGATGAGGTCATCCGGTTGGATGCCTTGCTCTATCAGACGGCGCACTTCGTCTATCATTCCTTCTTCCAGACGCTGGTGCAGGCGTCGGGTGATTTTCTCCCGACGCAGTTCCCGGTTGATGTCCACACCAATGATGAGGCTGTTCAGCTGGGGGAAGGAGCGTTCGTCTACTGGGGTATGGGCATAATACTCTTCGATTTCGATGGCTCGTATGGCACGTTTGGCTGTGTCTACGTCCGTAGTATTGTGCAGGCTTTTGTAACCTTTCAGTATGTCGGTCAGTTCTTCCAGCGATTTGTCTGCCAGACGGGTGCGCAACTCGGGATTCTCGGGTACGGGCAGCAGACGGTAGCCTTTCAGCACTGATTCGAGATACATTCCGGTTCCTCCACATACAACGGGCAGGCAACCTTTTTGTTTAATAGTCTCGTAAGCATTCAAGAAATCACGCTGATACTCGAAAACATTGTACTTATAGCCCGGGTCGGCTATGTCGATGAGGTGATAGGGAATCTGTTTCCCGTCGACGGTATAGTCGGCAAGGTCTTTGCCGGTGCCCAGGTCCATTCCCCGATAGATTTGCCGTGAATCGGCACTGATGATTTCCGTATGGAGTTCGGCGGCCAAGGCGGCTGCAAATGGAGTCTTTCCTGAGGCGGTAGGCCCTAATATGGCGATTAAATCATAGTCTGGCATATATAAGTTCTTGTTAATCTCACTACAAAGATAGTGCAAACCGAATGCAGAATAAAATGAACTCGTTCATTTTTTATGCTGAGGTGCAGCTTATCTTCGTGTTAGTGCAAAGATAATGCAAACTGGGAGTATAATGGAAAGAACTTGCTCATTTTTTTACGTGATGCTATACCTTCTTTTCTACTTTGAAGCAGAAAAAGTGAAAAAGGACGTGAAAACGAGCATTAATCTTATTAAAATGTGTTATGAAACATGCTTTTTTTCTTGGAAAGTTTGTCAATGTCCCAAAATTCCGTACATTTGCAATGTGTTTTTCATAGTATTAGATTTAAGGTTAACAAAGGTTGGAGTACAGCGGTACTCCTTTTTTTATGCCCTAAACTGAACTTTGGCACTTTTTTTCTATATTTTTGCACTATATATTGAATGAACAAACATGTTCACCTCTTATGAAGCTCTGTATATAGCTACGCTCAACGAATAGCCCTGCTTGATAAAGCTATTCAGCTATCTGGCAAACGATGACCCGTTTGCCACAGAGATTGTGTATCCTTTTATTCATGAATTTGCAGGATGGCATGCTGTACTTGTACAGTGTGTTGTTTTGTGCTATTTTATTGTTGAGCAATGCATTATACATATAAACAGATATGGCTTATCAACTTTCCGGTAATGATGAGCATTTTGATGGAGCAGCTGATAAATATAACCGATGCTGTTTTCTTAGGTCACGTTGGCGAGGTGGAATTGGGAGCATCTGCCATTGCGGGGATTTATTATTTGGCGGTCTACATGCTTGGGTTTGGGTTTAGTATCGGATTGCAGGTGATGATTGCTCGAAGGAATGGAGAATGTGGCTATGGTAAGGCTGGAAAGATATTCTTTCAAGGTTTCTTCTTTTTATCGGGATTGGCCATTTTGCTTTGTCTGCTGATGCAGGCAAGTTCTCCTTTCATATTGGGAAGGTTGATTTCCTCGCCGGAGATTTATCGGGCTGTAATTCAGTATCTGGACTGGCGCAGTTTCGGTTTGCTGTTTTCGTTTCCGTTTTTGGTTATCCGTTCTTTTCTTGTGGGAATAACATGCACTCGGGCATTATCGTGGGCTGCTGCCGTTGCAGTAGTGATTAATATTCCTTTGAATTATATTCTGATATTCGTTGGAGGACTGGGAATATCGGGAGCTGCCATTGCTTCTTCTCTGGCAGAGATGGGTTCTTTGGTGATGCTTCTTTTCTATGTATGGCTGAAAATAGATAAAGGGAAATATGGATTGAAACCGGTATATGACGGAAAGCTGTTGGTGGATGTGCTGAGCTTGTCGGTATGGAGCATGCTTCATGCCTTTATCAGCGTGGCTCCGTGGTTCTTGTTCTTTGTGGCGGTGGAACATTTGGGTAAAACGGAATTAGCCATTTCCAATATTACGCGAAGTGTATCTGCTGTCTTTTTTGTAATAGTCAATTCTTTTGCGGTCACTACGGGTTCGCTGGTCAGTAATGCGATTGGGGCTGGAGAAAGGAGGGCTGTTTTCATTATCTGCCGTAAGATACTGAGGTTGGGCTATTCTGCTGGATTTCCACTGATAGGGGTAGCTGTATGTTATAATCGCTTGATAATAGGAATCTATACAGATAACGAACTGTTAACAGAGCAGGCTTTCATCCCTTTTGTTGTGACGTTGCTGAATTATACCTTTGCCTTGCCAGGCTATGTATATCTCAACGCAGTTGGAGGAACCGGTAAAACCCGGATTACTTTTCTTTTCCAAGTGACTACCACTGTCGTGTATCTGGGGTATCTTTATTGGTTAAGCGCTTGCACTCATGCATCCTTGGCTATTTACTTAACGGCAGAATACCTTTTTGTGATTTTGCTGGCACTGCAATCGGTTTTCTATTTAAGAAGTAAACAATATTAGAAACATATCGAATTATGATGACTAAAATATATCCGCGTACGGGAGATAAGCAAACCGTATATCTTAATGCTGTTGTAAAGGATCCTCGAATAGAGGTTGGTGACTATACTATTTATAATGATTTTGTAGCTGACCCTTTGTTGTTCGAGAAAAACAATGTGCTGTATCATTACCCCATCCATCAGGAGAGGCTGGTTATTGGTAAATTCTGTTCCATTGCTTGTGGTACGAAATTTCTGTTCAACTGTGCCAATCATACGTTGAAATCTCTGTCTACTTATACATTTCCTTTATTTTACGAAGAGTGGGGATTGAAGAAATCGGACATAACGGATGCATGGGATGACAAAGGAGATATTATAATAGGTAATGATGTTTGGATTGGTTATGAAGCGGTGATAATGGCTGGTGTTCATATAGGAGATGGGGCGATTATTGGTGCACGTGCTGTTGTGACTAAAGATGTTCCCCCTTATACAATTGTAGGGGGAACTCCTGCCAAAGAAATCAGGAAACGTTTTGATGAGGATGTGGTGAAGAAATTATTGCGGCTGCAATGGTGGGATTGGTCGATTGATGAGATACGCTGTTACTTGCCGCATCTTGTACAAGGCTGTTGGGATAGATTTCCTTAATAATCCATCATCAGTGAGTTGCCGGTCTTGCCTCGTGAAATGTCAAGGTTAGGCGGTGCATAGCTCTGGTTACAGCTACATAAAGCATACTCTTGTCAATCTCCGAACGGTAATTTCTCTCATCCGTCTGTGGAATAATGACTTCGTCAAACTCAAGCCCTTTTGCCATGTGGGCAGAGGTGATGACGATGCCTTGCACAAATGCGGAGCTTTGACTTGATAGGAAGCTGATATCATTGGCATATGATTTCAGCATGTCTGCCATCTTCCTGGCTTGCTGTTCCGTCTTGCATATGATGCCAAGAGACTTATATCCGGATTTCCGGTAAGTGGAGATTAGCCCCATAATGCCGGACAGTTCTTCTACGGCACTGCCGAACTGCAGGATTTGTGGCTTTTCTCCATGCCGGGCAACCGGTTCCAGCTCTGCGTTAGGATGAATCTTTTGCGCAAAATCCGTAATCTCGAAGGTGGAACGATAACTCTTACACAATTTCATGATTTCACTTGCAGTAAGTGACTTTTGGATAGTTTCTGCTGTGGATGAGCCATAAGGATTCACGGACTGTCCTGCATCGCCCAACACGGTTTTCCGGCATGGAAAGAGTTTCTGTATTACCTTGTACTGTATGGGCGAATAGTCCTGCATCTCATCTATCAACAGATGTTTGACTCTGCATGGCTGGTTCCCGTTTCCCTCCAATGCCAAGTGTAGGTATGCCAGCGGTGCCAAGTCTGAGTATTCGAGTGTATGTCCCTTTCGCATTTTGAACATTCCGGGATTATTTGTCCATTTAAAGAAATCTTTGTAGACTTGAATGTCGTTATTACCTGCAAACATTAGTCTGATTTCTTTCTTCAGAAGGTTTCTTCCGGCGGTGGTTACCGTAAAGGCGTATTGTATTTTCAACATATCCAGCATATAATCAGCCATAGCATCAAATCGTCGGCGTATGGGATAACGGTTGAAACGTAGGTACTGTTCTTCGATAAACGGGGCAGGTATGGTGATGTATTTGGTCAGCTTCACGTCTGCTGCCTTGAAGTAGGTGTTCTCTATGTGGAGGATAAACTTGTCAAGCTCTGAAATGAAACCGAAAGAGGCTTTATAGGCTATTCTGTCGATGAGGCTTGAGGATGGCTTCTCTAACAGTTCATTCACTAACCCGAAGTATGTTTGGTACTTGTATTTGTGTTCCAACACTCCGGAGAGTATTTGTTCCATACTGGTTTCGGGCACGGTTTTTTCTCCAAGTTCGGGGAGGACGTTGGAGATGTAATCGGAAAACACTTTGTTGGGGGGAGACAATCAGAATATCTTTTGACGAGATGCTGTCTCTGAAGGTATAGAGCAGGTAGGCTATGCGGTGCAGGGCGATGGATGTTTTTCCAGAGCCGGCCACTCCTTGAATAATAAGCGTGCGGATATCTTCGTTGCGGATAATCCGGTTCTGTTCCCGTTGGATGGTGGCAACGATATTTTTCATCTTGTCATCTGCATTGGAACTTAACTCCTTTTGCAGAATGTCGTCATGGACGGTTAGGGCACTTTCAATCATAAATTCCATTTTGCCGCCCCGAATTCTGTATTGGCGTTTTAGGGAAATTTCTCCTTTAATCTCTCCCGATGGAGACCGATAGCCTGCTTCTCCTAATTCATGGTCATAGAACATGCTCGAAACGGGTGCTCGCCAGTCATGGATAAGGGTAGCTCGACTTTCCGGGTCATAGAAGGTATGGATGCCTATACAGGTAGGCATCACTTTGCTGTTTTCTTTCTTTTCCAAAAAATCAATTCGTCCGAAGTAAGGAATGGCAAGTATCTTGGTGAGCCGCTTACGCTTGTTGATTACACTTTCCCCCAAGGCAAAATGGTTCAGAATGCTTTCGCGCATGGAGCGTATCTCGTGCGGGTCGATGTCTTTGTTGGACCAGATATAGTCTTTGTATTCTGCCAAGGTGTCGACGTGGTCTTTCACTGATGCGTCGGTATTACCGATAACCTTTTTCAGAAAACTGATTATTTGCTTTAAATATTCTTTCTCTTGTTTCTCCGTTTGATTGAATGCCATAATTAGTTGTTGCTAAAAGATAAGACAGTGTGCAAAATTAGTGTATTGTATCGGGAAGGGAAATGGCTATTTATAGCTATATATTGGGAAGTTTTATATCTTTGCACATTCAAAAAAGTGGAGGTAAATGGATATTCATGAGCTTGCAAGGCAGAATCAGCAATCTGCATGGAAAGTATTGGAAGATACCCGTATTATTGAAGCATGGGAGCGCATTGGAGCAACCGTTCATTTGGTGGGCTCACTCCGTACCGGGCTGTTGGCGAAAAGTAGGGATATAGATATCCATATTTATACCGATAGGTTGGATGTAGGAGAGAGCTTTTCGGTCATCCGGGAACTTGCGGAACGGTTGCCTTTGCAGGAAATACAATATAGGAACCTTATCCATACGGAGGAAGAGTGCATGGAGTGGCATGCTTTATATAAGGATAGAGAACAGAATACTTGGAAGTTTGATATGATTCACATCCAGAAAGGTTCCAGGTATGATGGTGTTGTAGAAAAGGTGACTGCCGCTATTGCGGAGCGCCTTACTCCTGAGATTAGGAAAACGATATTGCAAATCAAATTCGATGTGCCGGATGGTGTAACGATTCCAGGTATAGAGATTTATCATGCTGTCTTTACGGGAGGTGTCCGCACTTATAAGGAGCTTGAAGAGTGGCGCAAAACAAATCAGTTGGCGGACAGTCTCGGTTGGCTTCCGTAATCTTAGAGGTAGATACCAAGATTTTCTACTATATGGATGGCTTCCATTATATTGTTGGCATCTAACTTGCTTAGGATGTTTTTCCGGTGATTGTTCACAGTATAGATGCTCACTCCCAGCTGGTAAGCGATTTCCTTGCTTAGAAAACCTTGTCGGATGAGTCGTAATATTTCTTTCTCCCGGTTGGATAATTGTTTGTCGGGAGAAACAGTGCATGTTGGAAGCATCTCTCCCGTTTTTCTGTTCACCACCGTCCGTTTGATTCTTTCGATAGGGGTCTGGTCGGGAAGTATATCCATTACTCCCATAATTATCCAGGCTTTACCATTCCGGTCTGTTTCTATGACTTGTTGCCGGCTGCTTACATTGATATACTGTTGCCGTGCATTCAACATACGGAATTGAAATATTTGCCGGTAGTCATTTCTTTCTTCCGGTGGGAGTGAGTAGATGAACTGTCCATGCTCGATTTGGCATTCTGTGAGTTGAATTCTGTCATCAGGGTGTATTCTCTCTTCCAGTAAATCGCCTTGTTGCCTGATTGTCTTTATCCAAGTGGGATTGTATCCGAAAAGATGGGCAAAACTGTCGGATGCAAAATCGTATCTCTCTTTAAATACGTCAACTGTAAAAATACAGCTCTGGCTCATTTGTGAGAACGCTTGCACGGATATTCTTTTCTTGTTCCACAAATCATAGTCCACATCGGGACTGCTAATCTGCTGTCTTGCTCATGATTCTTTGGGAGTTGTCTTGTTGGTAGTCATGGAACAAAGATAACTGATAATTTTCTTTTGAGCTTTATCTTTTACGGGATAATATTATTTCTAAGAATATGTTGTAGGGTTGGATTAAGTGGCTACCTTTGTAGGCCATGTCATTGGGGACGTCGTGAATGAAAAGCAAACGAGTAATAAATTCAATATGTGATAAGATGAAAGATATACCGGCAGACAGCTTAATAAAGAATTATTTTCCTGTAGATTATATAGATTCTTTTTCTAAAGTGATGGTCACTGGGCAGGCATTGACACCGGAAGATTTTCGCAATCTTGCCTTTAGCCGATTTCCTAAGTGGATTGGTTGGCTCATGAATTTCAGGAATGCGATTGTAAAGCCATTAGGACTGGATACAGCAACCAGATTTACAGATATGGTCTTGGATAAAAATCTGCATGAAGAAATTCTCGGAATGCCGGATAAGCATCTTGATTTCCATGTGTCCATGTGGTGCGGGGAATATCACGAAGGAAAACAAGAACTTCGGATTACTACTGTTGTGAAGTACAATAATTGGCTGGGAAGGGCATATTTCTTTATTATCAGACCTTTTCATGGGATAATAGTAAAGTCTATCTTAAAGCATGTTGCTGGGGATAGGGGGAGTGGGTGTAAATAAATACTCCCATTGAAATATTATCATTTCAATGGGAGTATTTATTTGAGTGGTGCCACCAGGAATCGAACCGGGGACACAAGGATTTTCAGTCCTTTGCTCTACCAACTGAGCTATGGCACCATGTTTATCTCTTTTGCGATTGCAAAGGTAGTGAAACTTTTGGACTATGCAATAGCTTTCATAATAAAAAACGCTGATAATTGGCTATATGGCTAATTATCAGCGTTTATGATTTGAGAAAAAATACTGAAAAAGTTTTATAGTTATGCTTTTTCCGCTTCTTCTTCCTTCAAAGGATTCCATCCTTGTGCTTTGAGTTCAAACTCTTGACCGTCACGGGTAATTAGGGCGCAGCCTAATTCCGGTTTGGTGATATGGCCAATCAGCTTGACGCCTTCCATTTCGGCAACCTTTTCATGGTCGGCAATGGGGACGGTGAACAATAACTCATAATCCTCGCCTCCGTTCAGTGCACAAGTGCTCAGGTTCATATTGAATTCTTCTGCCATTACAGCCGTCTGATAGTCGATAGGAATATGTTCTTCGTAAACTCGGCAACCCACTTTGCTTTGGGTACAGATATGCAGTAATTCCGAAGAAAGTCCGTCCGATATATCCATCATGGAGGTGGGTTGTATACCTTCTTCTGCCAGTTTCTGAATGATGTCACGGCGTGCTTCGGGCTTCAGTTGACGTTCCAGAAGATACTCCTTCCCCGAGAAGTCCGGTTGCAAGTCTTTGTCACCTCCTTTGAGCACCGCCTTTTCGCGTTCCAAAAGCTGTAGTCCCATGTAGGCGGCACCCAAGTCGCCGCTGACGCAAATCAGGTCGGTTTCGCGGGCACCATTGCGGTAGACCACTTTTCCTTTCTCACCCTCGCCTATGCAGGTGATGCTGATGGTAAGCCCAGTATAGGAAGCGGAGGTGTCTCCTCCCACGATGTCAACATCATATTCTTCGCAAGCCAAACGGATGCCGGCATAGAGTTCCTCCATGTCTTCTATACTGAAACGCTTGGATATGCCCAAGGAAACGGTAATCTGCTTCGGTGTGCCGTTCATGGCATAGATATCAGAGAAATTGACTACGGCCGATTTATACCCCAAATGCTTGAGCGGTACATACACAAGGTCGAAATGGACGCCTTCCATCAGCAAGTCGGTAGTAACGAGCACTTCCTTTTCGGCCGGGTAGGAGAGGACGGCGGCATCATCTCCGACACCATATCGGCTCGACTCGTTCTTTAGTTCAATGCCTTCGGTGAGGTGTCGGATGAGGCCGAATTCACCGAGGGTAGCTATTTCTGTTCTCATGCTTTCTTATGCTCTATTAATCAATTCACGCATAATCTCTGTCATTCTCGGTTGCGCCTCGTCCGCAGCTTTCTGCACTTCTTCGTGAGAGACTTCTACGATTTTACCTTCTACCCCCAAGTCTGTAATGACAGATACGCCGAACACTTTGATTCCGCAATGATTTGCCACGATGACTTCCGGCACGGTGGACATGCCCACTGCATCGGCACCCAGAATATGGAACATCTTGTATTCCGCAGGTGTTTCGAATGTGGGACCTTGCGTACCGATATAGACACCGTGCTGAACCTTGATGCCCTTTTCTGCCGCAATGGCGTCGGCCTTACGAATCAGCTCTTTGTCATAGGCCTCGCTCATATCCGGGAAACGAGGGCCGTAAGGTATGTTTTTGCCACGCAATGGATGTTCGGGGAAGTAGTTTATATGGTCGGTGATAATCATCAGGTCGCCGATCGCAAAATCCGGATTTGTGCCTCCACTGGCATTGGAAACGAACAAGGTCTTGATACCCAGTTCGCGCATTACACGTACCGGGAAGGTTACTTCCTTCATGGAATAGCCCTCGTAAAAATGGAAACGTCCCTGCATCGCCATGATGTCTTTATGGCCCAGTTTGCCGAAGATAAGTTTTCCGCTGTGTCCCTCTACGGTAGAGACGGGGAAGTTGGGGATTTCTTCGTACCTTATCTCATACTTTTCAGTGATTTCACCGGCAAGACTGCCGAGTCCGGTACCGAGGATGATTGCTGTCTCAGGCTGGGTGTGCATCTTTCCCTTCAGAAAGGCTGCTGTTTCTTGAATGCGCTCTAACATAGCCAATAATGTTTTGGTTAAATATATATTGTTGATTTTGTAAAATTTCTATTTCTATCGGCAGCACGTAGATGTACGGCTTTAGTGTTTCGTCCAGTGCGGGATGGAGTTTCAGCCTTGCCGCATCTTTCTCCGTGGTGATTATCAGTCTTTTCCACTCTTCCAGGTGCAGGAATTGTTCCTTTATTTGCAATAAATCCTTGGGAGTAAAGTCATGATGGTCATCAAATGACAGCAATTTGACGTGCGGCGTGTAAGATTCCACTTCTTTCTGCAAGGGGGCGGGGGAGGCGATGCCTGTCACCAGCAGTACTTGCTCGTCTCCGGTGAGGGAGGAGAGCACTTCCCAGCTGTTCGTTTTCTCGGGAAATAGCGGGGTCAACATTCCATAGCGGAATCTGGAGAAATACAGTTGTTGGTATGGATAGAGGTGGAGCCGTTTGGCTATGATGTTGAAGTCTATCGGCTTGATGTCATCCGGACATTTGGTGACGATGACCATCTGTGCCCGGTTTTTACCGCTTGAAGGTTCGCGGAGTCTTCCGGCAGGGAGCAAGGCATCATCGCATAGTAACCGGTGAAAATCGGTTAGTAGAATGTTCAGTCCGGCTTTTACATGGCGATGTTGGAAGGCGTCGTCCAGGATGATGGCTTCTACAGTGGGATTTCCCAGTTTCAGCAGTTGCTCAATGCCGTGACAACGGTTTTCGTCTACCGCTACCCGTGCATTGGGGAATTTATTTTTAATTTGATACGGCTCGTCACCTATTTGCCGTACATTGCTCTTGTCATCGGCCAGTACATAGCCTCGGCTTTTACGCTTGTAACCCCGACTGAGGGTGGCTACATTCACTCCGTTTTTTTGTAATAGCTTTATCAGATATTCGGTATGTGGCGTCTTGCCAGTTCCGCCCACAGCAAGGTTGCCCACGCATATTACTGGAACGTCAAAACTCTTTGACCGGAGCCAGCCCCAGTCAAAGAGTTTATTTCGCAAGCATACCCCTATTCCATAAAGCCATGATAGGGGATATAGCCAATGATATATCTTGATAAAGTTTTCTTCCATTTATTGAATATTCAGTTCAAAGGGTACACGTGCTTGTATACGGTCACATTTGTCAAAATTCTCCAGGACGCTGAACTGCTGGTATATCTCGCCCATTGTGCCTTTCAGCATGCGTGCTTTGACGTAGTTACCCGGATTGGTGTTCATCAGGCTTTCAAAGAAACTTTCCTTTTTCGGATAGCTCATCACGGTATAGGCATCTACTCCGGCCTTTGCAATGGCAATGTCCAAAGCTTTGTCCAAACCACCCAATTCGTCGACCAGTCCTAGTTCCTTGGCCTTGCTTCCGGTCCATACACGACCTTGGGCAATTTTATCCAGGTCTTCCTTGCTGATGCCTCGGCCATCGGAGCAGCGGGTGAGGAAGAGGTCATATCCGTTGTTCACATACATTTGCATCAGCCCTTTTTCACCGTCATTCATCGGGCGTGTCAGCATGCCGAAGTCTGCGTATTTATTGGTTTTCACTACATCAAAATTTACCCCGATTTTATCAGTCAGCCCCTTTGCGTTGGGGAACATGCCGAAGATGCCGATAGAACCCGTCAGTGTGGTAGGCTCGGCCACGATGGTGTCTGCATTACAAGAAATGTAGTAACCTCCTGAAGCTGCATAGTCACCCATGGAAACAATGACCGGTTTCTCTTTCTTCAATTCGCTGACGGCATACCATATCTGTTCTGAACCATAGGCACTTCCGCCCGGTGAGTTTACGCGTAATACTACCGCTTTTACATCTTCGTCATCTTTCAGCTTGCGCAGGTCTTTAATCACCTTTTTAGAGTCGATGCCTTCTTCGCTGGAGGCAGAAGATGAACCACCGTCAATTTCTCCATAGGCATAGTATACGGCAATCACATTTCCACTTTTGTCTTTGGGAACGTTCTTCTTTACGTTAATCATGTCCTGCAAACCAAGTACGGGCATGCGGTCGTCTTTGTCGATGCCTACCATCGCTTTCAGGTAGTTGCGCACATCATTCTTATATATTAATGTATCGACCAGTCCGCATTGCACACTTTCTTCTGCGGGATAGAACATCAACATGCGGTCGGCAATGGCGTTCAGTGAGTCTACAGATATTTTGCGTGATTCTGCAACATCATTGGTCACTTGTCCCCAGATGGAGGTCAGGTAAGCGTCGATTTGTTCACGGTTGGCAGGGCTCATTTCGGTAGAGATGAAAGGCTCTACAGCCGATTTGTAGGTACCTACTTTGAATATCTGCATTTCCACTCCGATTTTGGCCAGCAAATCCTTGAAGAACATGGGGGTAGCGGCCAAGCCCCTCCACTCGACCATACCTTGCGGGTTCAGCAACACCTTGTCGGCTACACTTGACAGATAATAAAGACCTTGGGAATAGCTGTCACCATAAGCTACGATGAATTTTCCCGATTCCTTGAAATCCTTCAATGCATTGCGTATTTCTTCGCGTGAAGCAAATCCTGCACCCAGCGAAGTTGCTTCTATATAGATACCTTTAATGTTGTCATTCTCTTTTGCTTTTTTGATAGAGGAGAGGACATCATCCAGGCCATAGGTCTTATAATTGTCTCCCATAAGGGCATCGAACGGATTGTCTTGGCTGCGTTCAGCCAGTGCGCCATTCAAATCCAGCATCATAATGGAGTTCTTGCGTACTTGCGTTTCCGACTCCGAAGATGATACCATGCTGAAAACCACCAGAATACTGATGAAAACTAAAACAACGACTGATACGATGATGCCGGTAATGGTGGCAAACGTAAACTTCAGAAAATCTTTCATTGTACTTTATTGTTTTTAGTATGCTAACTTTTAAAAGCTAACAAAGATAAATAATTAGGTTGATATTTACCCTATCTGTCGCTGAGTTTTTCGGTTTGTCACAGTATTATGGGAGATTTCATTCTCTTTTCTTTTATCTTTGAAGTATGTCATTTCGTTCTTTATGGATAGTTAGTTTGTAAAATGCCAGAGTATAATTGCTGTCTTCTTACTTTCTGAATCTATTTCTCCTAAGAACTAATCTTTCCACACCCGTGTTTCTTTCTTACCACAGCTGTGGTAAGAAAGAAACACGGGTGTGGAAAGAAAGCAACATATCTGTGGTGAGAAAAGTTGTTCATTAGTTCCCGTTTAGTTTCCGTGCTTTCCGGATGTAGCCTTTCGCAGGTTTATTGTCAGTTCTCTTTGTGTTCCGCAAGCGCGGTGCCGGCCGTTCTGTGGTCTATGTCAAGGTATGAATTGGAGCTTGTATTTCTCGCGCGTATATATATAATGTGTCCCTTCCTTT